>NZ_VYKE01000001.1:0-192257 GCF_032424515.1 Pseudomonas sp. JV245A | reverse complement strand
GCACGGTGCTGGCGCTGGTACGCCAGGGGCTGGGCATTACCTTGCTGCCGGAATCCGCCGATGACGGCCGTGAGGGCCTGAGCCGGATTGCCATCAAACACCCGGGGGTCAGCCGCGAGATCGGCCTGATCCGCCGCAGTGGCCAGCAACTGAGCCCAGCGGCGCAGCGCTGTTATGAGTTGCTACGCCAGAACCTGGCCGGCAAACATCGTTAGCGGGCCCCACAACGCACTGAACCGGCACAAGGCCGGTCCAGTGGGGATAAAAGCACCCGCTCAGTCGAGCATCGGCACGTGTCGCGGATGGCTTTGCACTCGCTGCATCCAGGCCTGGATGCCCGGGTAGCGGCTCAGGTCGAAACCGCCCTCATCGGCCACGTGGGTGTAGGCATAGAGCGCAATGTCGGCGATCGAATAGTGCTCGCCCACCAGGTACGGGGTGCGGCTCAATTGTTTCTCCATCACGTCCAGCGCCTTGTAGCCACGCTTGTGCAACTTCAGGTATTCCTCGCGGCGCTCCTCGGGCAGCCCTTCGTAAAGCTGGATGAAACGCGCCACCGCGATGTAGGGCTCATGGCTGTACTGCTCGAAGAACTGCCATTGCAGAACCTGGGTGCGCAAGCGCGGTTCGCTGGGCAGGAACTGACTGCCGTCGGCGAGGAAGTTGAGAATCGCGTTGGACTCCCACAGGCAGGTGCCGTCTTCCAGTTCCAGAACCGGAATCTTGCCGTTGGGGTTCTTTGCCAGGAAGGCCTCGGTCTGGGTATCGCCCCCGAGAATATCCACCGCCTGCCATTCATAAGGCAGCCCCAGCAGATTGAGCATCAACTTGATCTTGTAGCAGTTGCCCGAACGGTAATCGCCATAAACCTTGTACATGGCCCTCCCCTTAGGCTGCCTGTGCAGCCTGTGCTTGACGTATCACGGTGGCCAGCCGCTTGAGGCCTTCGTCCAGCCGCGCCGGATCGATATGGCTGAAATTCAACCGCAGATGCCCAGGGTTGCGTTCCGGATCGGCAAAGAACGGCTCACCGGGCATGAATGTGACGTCGTGCTCCAACGCCGACTTGAGCAAAGTGCGGGTATCCAGGGGCTGTTTCAAGCTTAGCCAGAAAAACAATCCGCCCTGGGGCACCTGCCAATCCGCCAGATCGGCGAAATGGGTGAGCAAGGCGCCCTGGAATTCATCCCGGCGCTGGCGATAGAAACTGCGCAACTGATCCAGGTGCGTCTGATACTGCTCGCTGCCGATCCACTGCATGGCCTGCCACTGGCCAACCCGATTGGTGTGCAGGTCCGCCGACTGCTTCAGCCGCAGCAGGTGCGGAAACAGGTCCGGGCTGGCAATCAGGTAACCCACCCGCAGGCCCGGCAACAGGGTTTTAGACACGGTGCCGGTGTAGATCCAACTGGCTTTTTCCAGGCGGCCGACAATAGGCGTGGCACTGCCACCATCGAACGTCAGCTCACGGTAGGGCTCGTCCTCGATCAGGGTCACGCCGAACTCGTCCAGCAAATCCGCCACGGCATCACGCTTGGCTTCGCTGTAGCGCACCGCCGAGGGGTTCTGGAACGTCGGGATCAGGTAGATGAACGCCGGCCGGTGCTGCTCCAGGCGCGCGCGCATCTGCACCAGGTCCGGGCCATCGGCCTGCAGCGGTACGGTCAGGCAATCGGCGCCGAACAGCTGGAAAATCTGCAGGGCGGCCAGGTAGGTCGGCGCTTCCAGCATGATCTGGGTGCCCTTGTCGATGTACAGCTTGGCTGCCAGATCGAGGGTCTGCTGGGAACCACTGACCACCAGCACCTGGCTCGCCTCGCAAGGCACCCCGAGCTGGCGCGCCTGGGCCGCCAGGGCTTCACGCAATTGCGGCTCGCCTTCGCTCATGCCGTATTGGCCCATGGCCAACGGCATGTCCTGCCATTGCACCTTGGGCAGCATCACTTCGGCCGGCAGGCCCCCGGCGAACGACATCACTTCCGGGCGCTGGGCCGCAGCAAGGATTTCACGGATCAGAGAGCTTTTGAGACGCGATACACGTTCGGAGAAGGCCATGGAGATCACCGCTAGCGAAGGCTGAGGAAAATACGTCAAACTGCTTGACCGAAATTACGCCGACCTTTGCAGATACGTCAATATGCTTGACCTTAAAAACCAGGCTTCGCAACAAGCGGCCATGGAAGCTTTCTTTTTCGGCTATCAGGCGTTTACCGCCAAGGCCGACGAAATGCTCGAACGCCGGGGCCTGAGCCGGGTGCACCAGCGCATCGTGTTTTTCATCGCCCGCTATCCCGGGCTCAGCGTCAAGGAACTGCTCAATCTGCTGGGGGTGAGCAAGCAGGCATTGAACACACCGTTGCGCCAATTGATGGAAATGCATCTGGTGGACAGCGTCGCACCGGACAGCGACAAGCGTAAGCGCCTGTTGCAGTTGACCGCCGATGGCACAGGCTTCGAGCAATCCCTGCGCCGCGAGCAGGTCAAACTCCTGCAACGGGCCTTCAGCGAAGCTGGCGAGAGTGCGGTCAATGGCTGGCTGGCGGTGAACCAGGCGCTGGCCGGCAAACCCGTCGAAGACTGAGCCCCTGCGGGCGCCATTCATTGGTGCGCCGGCCCCGGCCTTGCCCCAAACCCTTGCACACCCCGGCGCAACGTCGGGGCCGCGATATAGCCATGTTCGCGGATTTTTCGCACACAACCCAAAAAACATTATTTGCTTTCTTTGTATACAAACGCATAATTCGCCCGACGAGTTCTTGACCCACAGGTCAACAAAACCCGCACGCCTTACCTGCCTCAAAGAGCCGCTGCCCACCCTTGCGTGTCCGGCTCTGGAAAAAACAATAAAACTCTTGAGGAGTACTCGCTGTGGAAAGCCGCAAATCCGAAGCCTCTACGCTCGATCTCTCGCCGTCGCTGAACAGCGGCTGGCTGGAGCGCATCTTCAAACTCAGGTTGCATGGCACCACGGTGAAGACCGAGTTGATTGCCGGTCTGACAACCTTCATCACCATGGCCTACATCATCTTCGTCAACCCCAACATCATGGCCGACGCCGGCATCGATCACGGCGCAGCCTTCGTCGCCACCTGTATCGCCGCCGCCCTGGGCTGCCTGTTGATGGGCCTGTACGCCAACTGGCCGGTGGGCCTCGCACCGGGCATGGGGCTCAACGCCTTCTTCACCTACACCGTGGTCGGCACCATGGGCTACCACTGGGAAACCGCCCTTGGCGCGGTGTTCATTTCCGGTGTGCTGTTCATGATCCTGACCCTGTCGCGGGTACGTGAATGGCTGCTCAACAGCATTCCGGTGAGCCTGCGGTTCGCCATGGGTGCCGGGGTCGGGCTGTTTCTCGGCCTGATCGGCCTGAAGACGGCCAACATCATCGTCGACAGCCCGGCCACCCTGATCAAGCTCGGCAACCTGCGAGACCCCGGCCCACTGCTGGCGGCCGTCTGCTTCTTGATGATCGCAGTGCTCAGCTATCACCGGGTCTTCGGCGCGATTCTCATCAGTATCATCGCCGTGACCCTGGCCGGCTGGGGCCTGGACCTAGTGCACTACAACGGGATCATGTCCACTCCGCCGAGCCTGGCGCCGACCTGGATGGCCATGGACATCGCCGGCGTGTTCAACGTCAGCATGATCAGCGTGGTCCTGGCGTTCCTCTTCGTGCACATGTTCGACACCGCCGGCACCCTGATGGGCGTGGCCCAGCGCGCCGGCCTGGTGAACGCCGATGGCAAGATCGAGAACCTTTCCCGCGCACTCAAGGCGGACAGTGCCTCCAGCGTGTTCGGTGCCGTGGTCGGTGTACCACCAGTCACCAGCTATGTGGAAAGTGCCGCCGGGGTCGCCGCTGGTGGCCGCACCGGGCTGACCGCGGTCACCGTGGGCGTGCTGTTCATTGCCGCAATGTTCTTCGCTCCCCTGGCAGGCATGATCCCCGCCTATGCCACCGCCGGCGCGCTGATCTATGTGGCGATGCTGATGATGGGCGGCATGGCCCACATCAACTGGGACGAGGCCACCGACAGCATTCCGGCCATCGTCACCGCGATCATGATGCCCCTGACCTTTTCCGTCGCCGATGGCATTGCCCTGGGCTTCATCACCTATGTGGTGCTGAAGGCCGGCACCGGCAAGTACAAGGAAATCTCCATCAGCCTGTATGTGCTGTGCGCGATTTTCATCGCCAAGTTCATTTTCCTCTAGGACGCCCTGCTCCACCCAGGCCCCATCCCGCTGGATGGGGCTTTTTCGTTGCCGATGATCGGCTGTGGCCAGCAGGTCCGGGGCGGTCACAGGGCCCTTTCGGCGGCGAGCCGGCTCCTGCGGGATCTAGTGGAGCCGATGACCAGTGAAGGCTTTATGCCAGACGAAAAAAAGCCCGCAGTGTGGGCGGGCAAGGACCAAAGAAGCTATTTGCGCAGGATTCTTGGGGGGAAAGTCCTAGCTTCCTCTGTAGGTCGAATAGCTGTAAGGCGAGATCAGTAGCGGTACGTGATAGTGGTCCTGCTCGGCGCTGATGCCGAACCGCAGTACCACCACATCCAGGAACGCCGGCTGCGGCAGTTGCACACCACGGGCACGGTAGTAGTCACCGGCATGGAAGTGCAGCTGGTACACCCCGGAACGGTAGTCATCACCCTGCAGCAGCGGCGCATCGCA
The DNA here is from genome assembly GCF_032424515.1 of Pseudomonas sp. JV245A. Classification (NCBI taxonomy): domain Bacteria; kingdom Pseudomonadati; phylum Pseudomonadota; class Gammaproteobacteria; order Pseudomonadales; family Pseudomonadaceae; genus Pseudomonas; species Pseudomonas sp. JV245A. The sequence goes on along the minus strand of NZ_VYKE01000001.1, from coordinate 187,583 downwards.
ACGGCCATCGCTGTTGGTCAGGGTGCTGGCGACCAATTCCAGCTGGGCCCCTTCCACTCGATACAGCTCGACCTTGATAGCGCTGCCAGGGCAGCCATGTGCGGCATCCAAAACGTGTGTAGTCAAACGTCCCATTGATTCTGCGTGCCTGGCGCCTTCAAGCGTTCAGGCCTCGCGCCTCCCGGAGTCAGTAATTGAAGGAGACCGCAGCGTTTCGACCGGTGAAAAGCTGCGGCGAGAGCAAGATTAAGACATTTTTCAAAAAAATTGTACACAATAATAATCGCAAATATTCCCGGCCCCGCGACCCTTCGAATGCATCAGCGGATTTGCCTGAACGCCATAGCGACAGACGACTTGTCATCCATTAGCTGACCATCCAGGCAAGTTTCTTGCAGGTGACAGCCATAGCGATGAAAGCGGAAAAATGCAAAAAATCAGGCTTACAAAGTGAAGACAAACTTGTATACAATCATTCCATCGCAGTGACGCCCACCTGGCTTTCCGGCTTCAGGTTCCGCCACGCCACCGTTATCACGAATAAGAAGGAAGACTGCAGTGAGCGCTGACTACCCTCGCGACCTGATCGGTTACGGCTCCAACCCTCCTCACCCTCACTGGCCGGGCAATGCCCGCGTCGCCCTGTCCTTCGTGCTCAATTACGAAGAGGGCGGCGAGCGCAACATCCTTCATGGCGACAAGGAATCGGAAGCCTTCCTCTCGGAAATGGTCTCGGCGCAACCCCTGCAGGGCGAGCGCAACATGAGCATGGAATCGCTGTACGAGTATGGCAGCCGTGCCGGCGTCTGGCGGATCCTCAAGCTGTTCAAGGAATTCGACATTCCACTGACCATCTTCGCCGTGGCCATGGCCGCCCAGCGTCACCCGGACGTGATCCGCGCCATGGTCGAAGCCGGCCACGAGATCTGCAGCCACGGCTACCGCTGGATCGACTACCAGTACATGGACGAGGCCCAGGAACGCGAGCACATGCTCGAAGCGATCCGCATCCTCACCGAAATCACCGGCGAACGCCCACTGGGCTGGTACACCGGCCGCACCGGCCCGAACACCCGGCGCCTGGTGATGGAGGAAGGCGGCTTCCTCTATGACTGCGACACCTACGACGACGACCTGCCCTATTGGGAACCCAACAACCCCACCGGCAAGCCGCACCTGGTGATCCCCTACACCCTGGACACCAACGACATGCGCTTTACCCAGGTGCAGGGCTTCAACAAGGGCGACGACTTCTTCCAGTACCTGAAGGACGCCTTCGATGTGCTCTACGCCGAAGGTGCCGAAGCGCCGAAGATGCTTTCCATAGGCCTGCACTGCCGCCTGATCGGCCGCCCGGCGCGCCTGGCCTCGCTCAAGCGCTTCCTCGAATACGTCAAGGGTCACGAGCAGGTGTGGTTCAGCCGCCGGGTGGACATCGCCCGTCACTGGCAACAGACCCACCCTTACCAGGGAGCGGCGAAATGACTGCCTTCCAGAGCCTCAAGCCCTCGACCCTGAGCCGCGAAGATTTCGTCAAGGCCTTCGCCGACATCTACGAACACTCGCCGTGGGTTGCCGAAAAGGCCTACGAACTGGGGCTCGACGCCTCCGTCGACCAGATCGAGACCCTGCACCAGCGCATGAGCGACATCCTGTTGAGCGCCGATCACGCCAGCCAGCTGGCACTGATCAACGCTCACCCGGACCTGGCCGGCAAAGCCGCCGTCCAGGGCCAGTTGACCGAAGCCAGTACCAATGAGCAGGCCGGCGCTGGCATTCACCAATGCACCGCCGAAGAGTTCCAGCGCTTCACCGAGCTCAACGACGCCTACAAGGCCAAGTTCAAGTTTCCCTTCATCATGGCGGTGAAGGGCAGCAATCGGCACCAGATCCTCGCCGCATTCGAAACCCGCATCCACAACTCGGTGGACACCGAGTTCAAATGCGCACTGGCTGAAATCAACAAGATCGCCCTGTTCCGCTTGCTGACCCTGTAGCGATTGCCCGCCTGGCCCGAGAAAGCATCTGCATCGATGCATTTCCCAGGGCCTCGCGAGCACCCCGGCCACTGAATTCAAGGCAGACAAGAAGAATGAAAACCAACGCCGTAGCTTTCGAGAAGTTCGTCAACCTGGCCGATGCCCGGCTGGGGACCAAGATCATCTCGGTCACCGATGACTGGTTCGCCGACGCCAACCGCCTGTTCCAACCGACTCCGGCGGTGTGGAAGGAAGGCGTATTCGATGACAACGGCAAGTGGATGGATGGCTGGGAATCACGCCGCAAGCGCTTCGAAGGCTACGACACTGCGGTCATCCGCCTCGGCGTGGCCGGCTCGATCAAGGGCGTGGACATCGACACTTCATTCTTCACCGGCAACTTCCCGCCCTCGGCCTCCCTGGAAGCCTGCTTCCTGGCCGCAGGCGAACCGGATGAAAGCACCCAGTGGACCGAAGTGCTGCCGGCGGTGGAGTTGCAGGGCAACAGCCACCACTACCACGAGATCCACAACCACCAGCCGTTCAGCCACCTGCGCTTCAACATCTACCCCGATGGCGGCGTAGCACGGCTGCGGGTCTACGGCATTCCCTACCGCGACTGGTCGGCCATCGGCGACGACGAACAGGTCGACCTGGCTGCCGCCCTCAACGGCGGCCGCGCCCTGGCCTGCTCCGACGAGCACTTCGGGCGCATGGGCAACCTCCTCAACCCCGGCCGCGGCATCAACATGGGTGACGGTTGGGAAACCGCCCGGCGCCGTACTCCCGGCAACGACTGGGTGATCATCGCCCTGGGCCATGCCGGTGAAATCGAAAAGATCATCGTCGACACCCTGCACTTCAAGGGCAACTACCCGGACAGCTGTTCGATCCAGGGCGCCTTCGTCAAGGGTGGCACCGACAGCCAGATCGAAACCCAGAGCCTGTTCTGGCGTGAACTGCTACCCAGCCAGAAATTGGAAATGCACGCCGAACACAGCTTCGTCGAACAGATCAGGGCACTGGGGGCTATTACCCACGTGCGCCTGAATGTATTCCCGGACGGTGGCGTCAGCCGCCTGCGACTGCTGGGCAAGGTCAAAAAATAAAGGGTCGCGCAGCGCGCGGGCGACCGGTTTGCCCGCAGTAGCCACGGACCAGACAACAACGAACTCGAGATAAGAAGAACAGCATGCGCACATTAGTGATTGAGCCCCTGAGCAAAGAAGCCTTCGCCCCTTTCGGTGACGTAATCGAGACCGACGGCAGCGATCACTTCATGATCAACAACGGTTCGACCATGCGCTTCCACCGCCTGGCAACGGTCGAGACCGCTCAGCCGGAAGACCAGGCCATCATCAGCATCTTCCGCGCCGACGCGCTGGACATGCCGCTGACCATCCGCATGCTGGAACGCCATCCGCTGGGCAGCCAGGCTTTCATCCCGCTGCTCGGCAATCCCTTTCTGATCGTGGTCGCGCCACTTGGCGATGAACCTGTATCGGGCTTGGTCCGTGCCTTTGTCAGTAATGGCAGGCAGGGCATTAATTACCATCGCGGCGTCTGGCACCACCCGGTGCTGACGATCGAAAAGCGGGATGACTTCCTGGTGGTTGATCGCAGTGGCACTGGCAATAACTGCGATGAGCATTTCTTCAAAGAGGATGAGCGTTTGATCCTCGCCCCCCACCAATAAGAGAAGGTCTGATCACCCGACAACAAGGGTGGCAGGCAAGAGGTAAAGACTGTGGAAGCACATCTGTTGGAATGGCTCAACCTGAGCGTGCGTTGGGTACATATGATCACTGGTGTGGCCTGGATCGGCGCATCGTTCTATTTCGTCTGGCTGGAGAACAACCTCAACCGCGTCAACCCCAAGGACGGCCTGTCCGGCGACCTCTGGGCGATTCACGGCGGTGGTATCTATCACCTGGAAAAATACAAGCTGGCACCGCCCTCGATGCCGGAGAACCTGCACTGGTTCAAATGGGAAGCCTACTTCACCTGGATGTCCGGGATTGCCCTGCTGTGCCTGGTGTTCTACTTCAACCCGATGCTCTACCTGGTTGCCCCCGGCAGCGGCCTGACCGGCCCTGAAGGCGTGGCCATCGGTATCGGTGCGTTGATCGCCGGCTGGTTCGTCTATGACTTCCTCTGCGATTCGCCACTGGGCAAGAAACCCGCCCTGCTCGGCTTCATCCTGTTCCTCCTGCTGATCGGCGCTGCCTATGGCTTCAGCAAGGTGTTCAGTGGCCGTGGCGCGTACCTGCATGTGGGCGCCATCATCGGCACCATCATGGTGGGCAACGTGTTCCGCATCATCATGCCGGCCCAGCGCGCGCTGGTGGCAGCGATCGCGGAAAACCGCACCCCCGACCCGACCCTGCCGGCCAAGGGCCTGCTGCGCTCGCGTCACAACAACTACTTCACCCTGCCCGTGCTGTTCATCATGATCAGCAACCATTTCCCGAGCACCTACGGCAGCCAGTACAACTGGTTGATCCTGGCCGGGATCGCGGTCCTGGCGGTATTGGTGCGTCATTACTTCAACACCCGTCATGACAGCCACAAGTTCGCCTGGACCCTGCCCGTCGCGGCACTGGGCATGATCTGCCTGGCCTACGTGACCGGCCCGACCCCAGCGCCAAGCGCTCCGGAAGTGGCCAAGGCCCAGACCCAGTACCAGCCATTGCCGGAAACCGCCCTGGGCGGCAAGCCGGCAACCTCGGCTGCGACAGAGGCACCGGCCGCTCCAGCCGCTGCGGCAACGGCTCCGGCCAGTGCCCCGGCGCAGGCGGCCAATGCCGGCCCGTCCTTCGACAAGGTGCATAGCGTGATCCAGGAGCGTTGCGCGGTCTGCCATTCGGCCAAGCCCACCAGCCCCCTGTTCAGCGCAGCACCAGCCGGGGTGATGTTCGACACTCCTGAGCAGATCCGCCTGCAAGCCGCGCGGATCCAGGCCCAGGCCGTCGCCAGCCAGATCATGCCGCTGGGCAACATCACCCAGATGACCCAGCAGGAACGCGAGCTGGTCGGTGCCTGGATTACCCAGGGAGCCCAGACCAACTGATCAGCCTGGTACCCGGCTGATTCGCGAGCAAGCTCGCTCCTACAGAACCGCAATTGTCTGTAGGAGCGGGCTTTCTTGCCATCAGTCAGAAGATTCGCCTGTTGCAAACACGTTGCGCGTAAAGACGCAGCGGTTAAATCACAAGAATAAAAAGATCCGAGGTGTTGCATGTCCGATTCATCCGAACAGTGCGTCCCCGATGCGCCCGCCATTCAGCGCTTGCCCTTCCTGCAACTGATCCTGGTCGGCCTGCAGCACGTCCTGCTGATGTATGGCGGTGCAATCGCGGTACCGCTGATCATCGGACAGGCCGCTGGCCTGAGTCGTGAAGAAATCGCCTTCCTGATCAATGCCGACCTGCTGGTTGCCGGGATCGCCACCATCGTCCAGTCAATGGGCATCGGCCCCATGGGCATTCGCATGCCGGTGATGATGGGGGCCAGCTTCGCCGCGGTGGGCAGCATGGTGGCCATGGCCGGCATGCCCGGCATCGGCATGCAGGGAATTTTCGGCGCAACCATCGCCGCCGGTTTCTTCGGCATGCTGATCGCGCCGTTCATGTCCAAGGTGGTGCGCTTCTTCCCGCCGCTGGTCACTGGCACGGTCATCACCTCGATCGGTCTCTCGCTGTTTCCCGTGGCGGTGAACTGGGCAGGCGGCGGCAGTAGCGCAGCCCAGTTCGGCTCGCCCATCTACCTGACCATCGCCGCTCTGGTGCTGGGTACCATCCTGCTGATCCACCGCTTCATGCGCGGCTTCTGGGTGAACATCTCGGTACTGATCGGCATGGGCCTGGGCTACATCCTCTGCGGCCTGATCGGTATGGTCGACCTCAGCGGCATGGCCCAGGCGCCCTGGCTGCAGGTGGTCACACCGCTGCACTTCGGCATGCCGCAGTTCCACCTGGCCCCGATCCTCTCCATGTGCCTGGTGGTGGTGATCATCTTCGTCGAGTCCACCGGGATGTTCCTGGCCCTGGGCAAGATCACCGGCCAGGAGGTCACCCCACGCATGCTGCGTCGCGGCTTGCTGTGTGATGCCGGGGCATCGTTCTTCGCTGGCTTCCTCAACACCTTCACCCACTCCTCCTTTGCCCAGAACATCGGCCTGGTGCAGATGACCGGCGTGCGCTGCCGTTCCGTGACCATGGTCGCCGGCGGCCTGCTGATCGTCCTCAGCCTGCTGCCCAAGGCGGCGTTCCTGGTGGCGTCGATTCCACCGGCGGTGCTGGGGGGCGCGGCCATCGCCATGTTCGGCATGGTGGCTGCGACCGGGATCAAGATCCTCCAGGAAGCCGACATCGCCGACCGGCGCAATCAGTTGCTGGTGGCCGTGAGCATCGGCATGGGCCTGATTCCCGTGGTGCGCCCCGAGTTCTTCGCCCACCTGCCCCTGTGGATGAGCCCCATCACCCACAGTGGCATCGCCATGGCGACCTTGAGTGCGCTGGTACTGAACCTGCTGTTCAACATTCTCGGGGGCAGCGAGCGCGCGGCCAGCAATGCGGATCACGCCCATCAGCACTGAGTCACCAGCAGGGTGCCGGTTCGGCGCCCTGACCTTGCTTCACCGTTCATGCTTGACCGCAGCGCTCGCCCACTCAGGATCGAGCGCTACCCATTAGACGCTGCGCCTTGAAAATAAGAACAAACAGGGAGCAACACCTATGCAGCCTGCCCAGGCTTTCCTGGCGGTGGCCGCTGGACGGCCATTAGCGCCATGCAATCCCCCTGACGGCCGCCAGTCATTGGCACTCTATTGCCCTTCAATGCGGATGCTTGCCTGAGATGGCCCGCATACCCGCCCCAAAGTGGTTGCAAGTGCGCCGTTGCGGAGCACTTGAGCCCTGCCGTGAGAGCCAGTATTCTCCGCGGCCGCGCAAGCCTGGTCTAAAAAAAAGCCCGGATGAAAAACCTGACCCAAGAGCCAACTTATCCCGGCCTGGACAGGTAACAAGGCGCAAGAAAACATCGCGAAAAACACTCTCGCCCGGCGGTATCGCTACAGCCGGACGGGAGTTTTTTGCTTTTTTTCGGCCTTGGCTCAGCTCTTGCTAACAGCAACAAAGCTGACCGATCGGATGGTTTTTTGCAGCAACGAAAAAAGGCGCCAAACCAGAGCGCCAAGCCAAAAAAACGTGGAACTACCTACTTGGGAGCAACCGAATGAAACCGATGTGCAAGAGCCTGATGTTGGCCGCCAGCTTGCTGGCCGGGGGGCAGGCCGTGGCTGGCGACCTGTTGCAATGGCAGAACAACAGCCTGACTTACTTGTATGGCAAGAACTTCGAAGTTAACCCGCAGATTCAACAGACGGTCACTTTCGAACATGCCGATGCCTGGAAGTACGGGGATAACTTTTTCTTCCTCGACCGCATCTTCTATAACGGCAAGGAAGACGGCAACGTCGGCCCGGACACTTACTACGGCGAGTTCACGCCACGCCTGTCGTTCGGCAAGATCTTCGACCAGAAACTTGAATTCGGCCCGATCAAGGACGTGCTCCTGGCGTTCACCTACGAGTTTGGCGAAGGTGACAACGAGTCCTACCTGATCGGCCCGGGCTTCGACCTGGCAGTCCCTGGCTTCGACTATTTCCAGCTGAACTTCTACCAGCGCCACACCGAGGGCAGCCGCCCGGGCGACAACGTCTGGCAGATCACGCCAGTGTGGTCCTACACCATTCCCGTGGGCCGTTCGGACATCCTGATCGACGGCTACATGGACTGGGTGGTGGACAACGACCAGAACGCCAAGGGTACCTACCACGCCAACCTGCACTTCAACCCGCAGATCAAGTACGACCTGGGCAAGGCGCTGAATTGGGGCGCCAAGCAGCTGTACGTCGGCTTCGAGTACGACTACTGGAAGAACAAGTACGGTATCGAGGACTCGCGCAACTTCGAGACCAACCAGGACACCGCCAGCCTGCTGGTCAAGTACCACTTCTGATGCTTGGCTGATGCCGCCTGCGCCCCTCCATGGAGGGGCGCAGGCGGTATTTGCCATCAGGCAATGCGTGAACCGGAATCCCGCCAGAATGCCGGATCGGCACTCTTGAGCCGCTCCACCGCGTTATGGATGTGGCTCAGCGCCGCTTGCCTCGCCCCTTCGACATCCCGCGCCGCAATCGCCCGATAGACCGCCAGATGCTCGGCACGCACCGTGCGCGCCAGATCCTTGCGCCGTTCCTCATTGGAGCGGGTGATACGAATCGCTTCCTTGATGAATTGCGCAATGAATTCATGCAGGGAGGGGTACAGCGGGTTACCGGTGGCCTGGGAAATCGACAGGTGGAACGCCAGGTCCTGCTCCACCCCATCCTGACCCGCCTGCTCGGCGCTATCGATAGCCAGCAGCGCTTGATGAATCGCCTCTAACTGCGAAGGGGTATGGCGCTGGGCCGCCAGGGCCGCCGCCTCGCCTTCGATACCACGACGCAGTTCGGTGACCCTGAGCACCGCCTCGATCGAGCCACGTACGTCCAGGTCGATAGTGAACGCCTTGATATGGGCGCCCTCGCACACCACGGTGCCGCTGCCTTGGCGCACCTCCACCAGGCCCGCCGACTTCAAGCGCGATATGGCCTCGCGGATGACGGTGCGGCTGACGCCGAAACGCTCGCACAGAACCGGTTCGGTGGGCAGGCGCGCTCCCGGCAGGACTTCGCCATTGGCGATGTGTGCCTTGAGCGCCGCAGTCACCTGGTCCGCCAGCGTGCCCTTGGCCGAATCCTTGAGCGTCGCCAGGGAATCGGCGGCGGGGAAAGCGTTATCAGGCTTGGACATGGGCATCTCGGTAGTCAAATTGGCTAACGGTACTGCATTTCAGGCACGCCGTCCTGCCCGAAGCCCGCCATTGAATTCGTATGATGTATTATGTTATCTAAGCCATGTCAGCAAGTCCGATAAAAACAAAATCACCCAAATACAAGAAACAAGGATGGGTAAAGACATGCCTGAATCACTGTCGCAAACCACCTCGGCCCCGGTCACCGCCTCCTTCGAGGACCTGGCCTACCGTAAAGTCGCCTGGCGCATCCTGCCGCTACTGTTGCTGTGCTACCTGGTGGCCTATCTGGACCGGGTCAACGTCGGCTTCGCCAAGCTGCAGATGTCCGAAGACCTGCAGTTTTCCGAAGCGGTCTATGGCCTGGGCGCCGGGATCTTCTTCATTGCCTACTTTCTGGTGGAGATCCCCAGCAACCTGATCCTGCATCGAGTCGGCGCGCGGCTGTGGATCGCGCGCATCATGATCAGCTGGGGCCTCATTTCCTCGTGCATGGCCTTCGTCAGCACTCCCACTTCCTTCTATGTCATGCGCTTTCTGCTGGGCATCGCCGAGGCCGGGTTCTACCCGGGGGTGATCCTCTACCTGTCGTACTGGTTCCCCTCCAACCGCCGCGGCAAGATGTACGCACTGTTCGCTACCGCCGTGCCGCTTTCGGGGCTGATCGGCGCACCGCTATCCGGGTGGATCATGAGCGCCCTCAATGGCCATCACGGATTCGCCGGCTGGCAGTGGATGTTCTTTCTCGAAGGCCTGCCCTCGATTCTGGTGGGCGGCCTGGTGATCTACTGCCTCAGCGACCGGATCGCCGACGCCGGCTGGCTGACCCAGGAACAGAAGACCCTGCTGCAGAGCAGGATCGAGGCCGAAACCGACGGCCACCAGGTACACAGCGTGCGCCAAGTGTTCGGGCAGCCGCGGATCTGGCTGCTGACCGCCATCTACTTCTGCATGATCGCCGGCTTCTACACCGTCGGTTTCTGGCTGCCCTCCTTGATTCGCCAGGCAGGCGTCAGCGACGTCTTCCAGGTCGGCATGCTCACCGCGATTCCCTATGCCGCAGCGGCGCTGACCATGGTGCTGATATCCCGCAGTGCCGACCGCCTGCGCGAACGTCGCTGGCACCTGGCGCTGACCGCGGTGCTGGGTGGGGTGGGGCTGATGATTTCCGCCACCTGGAGCGACAACTTCACAGTGTCGATGATCGGCCTGACCCTGGGGGCCATGGGCGCCTTCAGCACCCTGCCACTGTTCTGGAGCCTGCCCACTGCCTTTCTCGGCGGCACCGCAGCGGCAGCCGGGATTGCCCTGATCAACTCCTGGGGCAACCTCGCCGGGTTCGTTTCACCCTACCTGATGGGCTTTCTCAAGGACCTGACCCAGAGCACCACCATCGGCATGTACGTGATGGCCAGTGCGCTGTTCGTCGGAGCCCTGCTGGTCTTCAAGATCCCCGGAAAACTGGTCAATCGCTGATAGTTGGAGTCACTCATGAATATTCTTGTCACCGGCGCCGCCGGGTTTCTCGGACGCCGCCTGATCCAGGCCCTGCTCGAGCGCGGCTCACTCACCGACCGTCACGGCCAGTTGCACCCCATTCAGCGGATTACCGCGTTCGACCGTGAACCCGTGCAAGGCCTCGACGACCCTCGGGTCCTGGTCAAGGGTGGGGATATCACCGATCCCCAGGTCCTGGCGAACCTGATCGACGCCGACACCCAGAGCATCTTTCACCTGGCAGCAGTGGTCTCCAGCCAGGCAGAAAGCGATTTCGATCTGGGCATGCGCGTCAACTTCAGCGCCACCCAGGGACTGCTGGAACGCGCGCGACAGTTGGGTACTTGCCCGAAGTGGGTGATGACCAGCTCGGTGGCCGTCTTCGGTGGGCAACTGCCGGACACCGTCGGCGATGATCAAGTCTGGTCACCCCAGAGTTCCTATGGCACCCAGAAAGCCATGAACGACCTGCTGCTGGCCGACTATAGCCGTCGCGGCTTCGTCGATGGCCGCAGCCTGCGCATGCCCACCATCGTCGTGCGCCCGGGCAAGCCGAATCTGGCGGCATCAAGCTTTGCCAGCGGCATCATCCGTGAGCCCCTCAACGGTCAGGCCAGTGTCTGCCCGGTGCCCTTGAACACCCGGCTATGGCTGATGTCACCGGCACAGGCCATTGCCAACCTGGTTCACGGTCATGAGCTGGCCGCCGAGCGCTTGAGCCAGGGCCGGGTGATCAACATGCCCGGTTTGTCACAGACAGTGGAGCAGATGATCGATGCGCTGCGCGAGGTGGCCGGTGACGCGGTGGCCCGGCAGGTTCAATTGCGGCCGGATGCAGCCATCGAGCGCATCGTCGGCTCTTGGCCGGGAGCGTTCAGCACACCTTATGCAAACCAACTGGGCTTCACCGCAGACCCGGACTTTGCCAGCGTGATCCGACAGTTCATCAGGGATTATCTGCATCGTTGAACAACGGACCGCCCCCAGGATGGCCTCCTTGAGCTGGAGGCCGTCCTCGCTGGGTTTGCCACAAGACCTGCAAGCACTACCAGCTGTAGCTCAGGTTCAACTGCCCGCCGTAACCGTGCTCGCTGGCGCTTCCCGAATGGCCGAATAGATGACTGGATAGCTCCACATCCCGAGCGACCCGTACCTGGGCTCCTACCTTCAATTCCAGAGCATCCCGCGATGGCCTGGCATCGAAGCTGTTACTCCCCATCCGTACCGACGGCACCGCCTCGCTATGCAGCCAGTTGGTTTCGACAAAGGGTCGCAGCACCGATTCATCGGCTGCCTGACCAGGCTGCTGGTAGAGCCGCACGCCAATACTGGAACGCCAGGCATCGGCAGTGCCATTGCGCAACCGCGTATCCCGCAAGTCTGCGGCCCTGGCGGTATAACGGCTATAGATCAGCTGCCCGCGAGGCTCCACCACCCAGGCCCGGAAGGGAGAATCAGCGGCAAATGGCGCCAATGCATACCCGGACTCCAGAGAGGCCGACCATAGGTTCGAATCATAATCGGCGGACCCCAGTTCACTGCTCAGCCGGTTGGTATAGCGACCGTACTGCAACCAGGTGTCGACATAGGCGCCCAGCCGGTTCACGTCATCCGCATAGAAAGTGCCATACACGCCCGCCGAATAACCCGAGACCTTGCCATGGGCCTTCGCGCGAACAGCAGTATTGGTGTCGCGGCGCATCAATGTGGAGGTCGAGTCGATGCGCGCGTCGCCATAGCCCGCCATGAGCCCGGCATAGAGCGCACCTTGCGCGCCCACCGGCCGGCGCAGCAACGCCCCGCCCATCTGCACCACATCGCTGCTGGAATCGATATCGACCTTGCCTTCGGCCATGCGCATGCCCTTGTCATGCCGCCCCTGGGCCCGCATCCAGAGTCCCGAAACCTGGCGGTCGGCCCCCAGGCTGCGCTTGCTGGCACGGTCCTGCAGGCCATGGTCGAACATTGTCCTGGTGGCCTGCTGGGTGCCGATATATGCCCCGCCTTCCGGTGCCACCTGGCTGGCTTCTGAGGTCAGGTACCAGTCATTCGTGTTGCCCGAGATGCCACCTTGCACCAGGCCGTACTCATAGCCATTGATCGAAAGGCTGCCGACGCTCCAACGATAACCGCTGGAGCCCGTGTCCAGGTAGAAGGCGTCGGCTGCGATGGTTCCGCCATTGATCGCCTGCACCAGGGGGATCCCTTCCTGCGTCAGCCCCCCCTTACCGCCAGCGTTGAGCACTCGCACTGCGGTTCGGCCACTGGCCGTTCCACCATCGATGACCAGCCGGTCGCTGGGGGACGTGTCTCCGCCCAGGTGGGTGTTGAATACCATCGTGCCATTACCGATGTAGTCGTTAACGGTCAGGGTCTGGAAACCGGCTGCGCCGAACACCAGCGTACCGTTGTTGGTCAAGGTGCCCAGTGTCGAGTCACTGCGTATGTTCCAGCGGCTGCTGTCATCGAGCAGCAGGCTGTTGATCCGCCCCCCGCTCTCGGCCCGCAGAGCCCCCGTCAATTCCGAGCCGGCGCTGAGGCTCAGGTCCACACTGCCGTTCTGGGCAAAGACATCGCCCACCAGCGTCGAGCCGCTGGCCTCGACACTGACCTGGCCGGTATCGACGGGAACATTGTTCAACATTGCCTGGCGGGTCTGCAGAAAGATGCCCCGGGCCTCCTGCCCATCGGCACGCGCAACAATGCTCGAGTTCATCAGAGTGAACTGATGATCGCCGCCACTGGCCAGCAAGCCTGCGCCATCCTGGGTACTGATCTGACTGCCGGTCAGCGAAAGGCTATTGCTCGCCGTCCCGCTGTTGACATAACTCCAGACGCCAGACGCCAGGTCCCCGTGAGTGGCCAGCCGGGAGTTCTCCAAAGTTGCCACCGCACCATTGCCCAGTGCCAGGGCGGACGCACCGTTGCCGTTGGTGATGACCTCGGAGCTACTGGCGGCCAGACGCGCATCGTCCGCCCGCACGAACAGACCATGGGCCGCTTGCCCATGGGTGACGACCTCAGACTGTGCCAGGCGCAGGTCGGCTCCCGTAGTTTGTGCCAGGGCGCCGAAGGATCCGGCGCCGAAGGTTTCAATCCTGATATTGCTCGCCTCAATGCTGGCATCGCTGTCGAACTGGTTGTACAGGTACAAACCCAGCGAATTCGCACCATGAGTGGTGATGCTGCCGTTGCTCAGCGTCGCCTGGCCGGCCCGGTTATCCAGCCCGTGGGCAAACTGGGCGCCGTAGGTGTCGATGCTGAAGCGATCGGCCACCAGCTTCGTCTCGGGCATGAACATCCATATTCCGCCTGCTTGAGCTCCAGAGGAGCTGATGCGGACGTTATTCAACGTGGCGCTGGCGGCGTCGCCATTGAGGTTGAGCCCATAGCCATTGCTGGAGCTCAGCGTTGCATCGCGAATATCGGCTGACGAGCCAACGCCGTCGAAGTCGTACCCCAGAAATACTGCGTCCTCGTGGGCGGTGAGGCTGCCGCCAAGCATCGAGAATTTGCCACCATAAAGTCGGGCGCCGGAGTAACTGGCAGAAGTGCCATGGCTGTCGATGAAGGCCAGGCTTGACCCGGCCCCCCTGACATACAGAACCGAAGCGTCCTCGCCCGCCGTATTGATGGTGACCGCCTCCAGCGTCATTGAGGCGCGCTGGGACACCTCGGCGCCATATCCGCTGGCATTACTGGTAGAGATGCTCAGATTACGAGCTTCCAGAGCCGTTCCCGCACCCGAGGCGACCACGCCATGGCCATAGGTGCCGAGGGTGGTAATGCTGCCACCGACAAGCGTGATACGGCCACCACCGTACGCGTATGCACCAAATGACTGCCGGGAAGTGAGCGAGGTGCCGGTGGCGACGATTTCACTGCCAGGACCACGGGCCTCGAGCGCGTAAGTGCGGTGGCTCAGTACCTGGCTATCCACCAGAGTCACGTGTCCACCATCGCTGGCGCTGACCCCGACCGTGAAGCTGCCGACCGGGGAACCGGCCTGGATATCAACCCCTTCGGCATTCAGGTTATTGCCCTTGGCCGAAATGTTGATCGCCGCCCCCGGGCCGTCATAGATCACGGAGTCGCCCGGATGCAGGCTCATCGAATCACCGCCAGCCGGATTGGAGAGATCAATCTGGCCGTACTCAGCAGCTCGCGCCTGGATCGACACAGCCACGAGGGACATCGTAAAAAGGCCCGACAGCGTCGAGCGGACCAATCGTTGCATGAGACTACCTACCACATTTGCGTCGCAGGCTCCTCAAGACAATGTCCACAATTGACAGCAAATGGCCGTAGAAGGCAGGAGGAACCGCGATGATGATCGACATTGATCACCACCATCATCCAAGCGATCCCGAACCTTTGTAATCAGATTGATCTCAAAAGACTGCACCGGCCCTCGGCAGCGCCGGCAATAGAGAGCAGGAAGGGCTGCGCGGATTGTTCCGCACGCAGGCGCGTGCATGCTCCCAAGCGGATTCAGGCCCGTGGCGCGCGCGCCAGCCCAAGGAAGCGCGCCAGTTCCTCGCGCTTGGCCAGGGCGTCACTGCGGCCCAGCTCGATCAGCTCGTTGCAGTAGGCCGCTTCAAACAGCAGATAGCTCAAGACCCCTGCGCCGCTGGTGCGGGTCGCCCCGGGCCCACGCAGGAATACACGCAACGCTGCCGGCAGCTCATGCCGATGACGAGCGGCAATCTCGTCGATGGGCTGGCTGGGGGCAATCACCAGTACTTCCACTGGAGCAATGCCCAGGGCGCGGTCGGCCGCACTGCCGGGCAGCAACCGGCTGAAGTGATTGAGCCGCTCCAGCAATTCGATATCGCTTTCCAGGCTGTCAATGAAGGTGCTGTTGAGCATGTGCCCGCCAATCTGCGCCAGGGTCGGCTCCTGACCGGTATAGGTCCGCTGCCCGGCACTCTCCGGGTCGTTGCCCCGCGGGTTGCCGCTGACGCCCACCACCAGCACACGGCTGGCCCCCAGGTGCAGGGCCGGGCTGATGGGCGCCGACTGGCGCACCGCCCCATCGCCGAAATACTCCTGGTCGAGCTTCACCGGCGCGAACAGCAAGGGGATCGCCGAGCTGGCCAGCAAGTGATCCACCGTCAGATGGGTGGGAATGCCGATCCGTCGATGCCGCAACCAGGGATCGATCACCCCGCCCCCTTGATAGAAGGTCACCGCCTGGCCGGATTCGTAGCCGAACGCGGTTACCGCCACAGCGTGCAATTGGCCCTGGGCAATCGCGTCGTTGATGCCCGACAGGTGCATGTGTTCGTTGAGCAGCTCGCGCAGCGGCGAGTTGTTGATCAGCGCCACCGGCACCTGGGCACCCAGCCCCAGCAGGCTGTGGCCGACAAAGCGGCTGGCCTGGCGAATGACCCCGGGCCAGTCGCTGCGCATTACCTGATCACTGCGAAAGTTGCGCCAGAACGCCGTGAGGCGCTGGATCGCCGCAGAAAAGTCCGCGGCGCCACTGGCCAGGCTGACGGCATTGATGGCCCCCGCTGAAGTGCCGACGATCACCGGGAACGGGTTGCGCGCCCCCGGGCCCAGCAACTCGGCAATCGCCGCCAGCACGCCGACTTGATAAGCGGCCCGGGCACCACCGCCGGAAAGAATCAAACCTGTTACCGGTCCAGCACTCATTGCTTCACTCCATCCATGGCGTACCAGGGCCGCTCATCAAGGCCAGAGGGTCAACCGCGCTTCTTATAGAGCTTGGGCTCGCCTGGCGGCCGGCTCTTGAAGCGACGGTGAGCCCAGAGGTACTGCTCGGGGCAGGCGCGCAAGGCGGTTTCCACCCACTGATTGATCCGCAGGCAATCCTCCTCTTCGGTGGCGCCGGGAAAATCCGTCAGGGGGGCATGGATCACCAGACGGTACCCACTGCCATCGGCCAGGCGTTCCTGGGTGAAAGGCACCACCAGCGCCTTGCCCAGGCGGGCGAACTTGCTGGTAGCGGTGACCGTCGCAGCCTGGATACCGAACAGCGGCACGAAAACGCTCTGCTTGGCGCCATAGTCCTGGTCCGGCGCATACCAGATCGCCCGTCCGGACCGCAGCAGCTTGAGCATGCCGCGCACGTCGTCGCGCTCCACGGCCAGGGAATCGAGGTTGTGGCGCTCGCGCCCGCGGCGCTGGATGAAGTCGAACAGTGGGTTCTTGTGTTCGCGGTACATGCCATCGATGGTGTGTTGCTGGCCCAGCAGCGCCGCGCCGATCTCCAGGGTGGTGAAGTGCAGGGCCATGAGAATCACCCCATGACCGTCGCGCTGGGCCTGCTTGAGGTAGTCCAGCCCTTCGACATGGGCCAGCCGAGCCAGCCGCGGCTTGGACCACCACCAGCTCATGGCCATCTCGAAGAAGGCGATCCCGGTGGAGGCGAAGTTCTCCTTGAGCAGGCGTTTGCGTTCCGCGGCGGACTTTTCCGGGAAACACAGTTCCAGGTTGCGCTTGGCAATCCGCCGGCGCTCACCGGCCACCCGGTACATCAGCGCCCCGAGGGCGCGACCGATGTGCAGCAGTGCGGCATAGGGCAACTGGACGATCAGCCATAACACACCAAGCCCCAGCCACAGCGGCCAGAAACGTGGAGACAAGAATGCAGCTCGAAAACGCGGGCGATCCATTACAGATTCCGGGACAGACAACAAGGTCGCGCATTCTACATCGGTTCGACCTGGCTTGCGGGGCGCGGGCGATCTCGTTATAAGTCTCGGCACTTTTAGTGACAAGCCGCCTTCTGCAGACCATGAGCCAAACCGAATCGCTAGACCAAGATCCTGTGTTCCAGTTAAAGGGCAGCATGCTCGCCATCACCGTGCTGGAACTGGCCCGCAACGACCTCGAAGGCCTCGATCGCCAACTGGCCGCGAAAGTCGCCCAGGCGCCGAACTTCTTCAGCAACGCCCCGCTGGTACTGGCCCTGGACAAGCTGCCTGCTGGCGAAGGCTCGGTGGATCTGCCCGGGCTGATGCGCGTCTGCCGCCAGCACGGCCTGCGGACCCTGGCGATCCGCGCCAGCCGCATCGAAGACATTGCCGCGGCGATTGCCGTCGACCTGCCGGTGCTGCCGCCTTCCGGCGCCCGGGAGCGGCCGCTGGAGCCACCGGAAAGTGAAATCAAGAAGCCGGAAAAACCGCCGGAACCCACCATCAAACCGACTCGCATCATCACCTCGCCCGTACGCGGCGGGCAGCAGATCTATGCCCAGGGTGGCGATCTGGTAGTGGTGTCCTCGGTCAGCCCCGGTGCGGAACTTCTCGCCGATGGCAATATCCATGTATACGGCCCCATGCGCGGTCGCGCCCTGGCCGGAGTCAAGGGTGACACCAAGGCGCGGATTTTCTGTCAGCAATTGAGCGCTGAACTGATCTCCATCGCAGGCCAGTACAAGGTTTCCGAGGACCTGCGACGCGACCCGCTGTGGGGCTCCGGAGTCCAGGTCAGCCTGTCGGGTGACGTGTTGAACATCACACGTCTTTAACGGATACTGCCGCATTTTCCAAGCATCTCTAAAACGTAGCGAAAACGGCTCAAACGAAGTAGGAAATTGGCAATCAGCAGTGTTTATCGACGATAAACCCTGCCGCTGACCGAGCTCCAGCCAAGGCTGTCCGACTGCAGTAGTTTTCAAGAGATGTTTTTCAGGGGCTAAAAGTCCTTTTTCCTTAGGGGTGAAACACCTTGGCCAAGATTCTCGTGGTTACATCCGGCAAGGGTGGTGTGGGTAAAACCACCACCAGCGCCGCTATCGGTACCGGCCTCGCTCTGCGCGGCCACAAAACAGTGATCGTCGACTTCGACGTCGGCCTGCGTAACCTCGACCTGATCATGGGCTGCGAGCGTCGCGTGGTGTATGACTTCGTCAACGTGGTCAACGGCGAAGCCAACCTGCAGCAAGCCCTGATCAAAGACAAGCGCCTGGAAAACCTCTACGTACTGGCCGCCAGCCAGACCCGCGACAAAGACGCGCTGACCCTGGAAGGCGTGGAAAAGGTCCTGATGGAACTCAAGGAAACCTTCGAGTTCGTGGTCTGCGACTCCCCGGCCGGTATCGAGAAAGGCGCGCACCTGGCCATGTACTTCGCCGACGAAGCGATTGTCGTGACCAACCCTGAAGTGTCTTCGGTGCGTGACTCCGACCGCATGCTCGGCCTGCTGGCCAGCAAATCCCGTCGCGCCGAAAAGGGCGAGGACGCGATCAAGGAACACCTGCTGTTGACCCGCTACAACCCGGAGCGTGTCAGCAATGGCGAAATGCTCGGTGTTGAAGACGTCAAAGAAATTCTGGCAGTGACCCTGCTCGGCGTCATTCCGGAGTCCCAGGCAGTGCTCAAGGCTTCCAACCAGGGCGTGCCGGTGATTCTCGACGACCAGAGTGATGCTGGCCAGGCCTACAGCGATGCGGTTGACCGCCTGCTGGGCAAAACCGTGGAGCACCGGTTCCTTGATGTCGAGAAGAAGGGATTCTTCGAGCGCCTGTTTGGAGGTAGATAATGAATCTTTTTGACTTCTTTCGTGCCAGCAAAAAGGTCAGCACCGCGTCGGTAGCGAAAGAGCGTCTACAGATCATCGTGGCGCATGAACGCGGCCAGCGCAGCACCCCTGATTACTTGCCCGCCTTGCAGAAGGAACTGGTGGAAGTGATCCGCAAGTACGTCAATATCGGGTCCGACGACGTGCACGTCGCTCTGGAAAACCAGGGCAGCTGCTCGATCCTGGAACTCAATATCACCCTGCCTGATCGCTGATTGATCCGACGGGAGCCACGGCGGCTCGCGGGCCTCATGCATTGCATCGAGGTCGGCGAGCCGCCGTTGGCGTTTGTTACGAGGCTGTTTCAATGCCGTTGTCGAATATCCACATCCTGCATCAGGACCCCGCCGTCCTGGTGGTGAACAAACCCACCCTGCTGCTCTCCGTCCCCGGCCGCGCCGACGACAACAAGGACTGCCTGATTACCCGCCTGCAGGAAAACGGCTACCCCGAAGCCCGTATCGTCCACCGGCTGGATTGGGAAACCTCGGGCATCATTCTCCTGGCCCGGGACGCTGATACCCATCGCGAACTGTCGCGACAGTTTCATGACCGCGAAACCGAAAAGGCCTACACCGCCCTGTGCTGGGGCCAGCCGGAACTGGACAGCGGCAGCATCGATCTGCCCTTGCGTTATGATCCGCCAACCAAACCCCGGCATGTGGTGGACCACGAATTCGGCAAGCACGCCCTGACCTTCTGGCGAGTGCTGGAGCGCTGCGGCGACTGGTGCCGGGTCGAATTGACCCCCATCACCGGCCGCTCCCATCAGTTGCGGGTACACATGCTTTCCATCGGCCATCCGCTGCTGGGTGACGGCCTTTATGCCCATCCACAAGCACTGGCGGCCTGGCCCCGCCTATGCCTGCATGCCAGCATGCTCAGCTTCACTCACCCGCAGACAGGCGAGCGCCTGCGCTTCGAGTGCCCCGCGCCGTTCTGACCCCCCCACTGCAGGAGCCGGCTTGCCGGCGATGTCGCCCCGGCGCCTGTTCTTCGCCGGCAAGCCGGCTCCTACAAGGCCCGCCTATACGTTAAACTCGCGCCACTGCTGTCTGGAGCTACTTATGCGCGAAGAGTTGAACCAAGGCCTGATCGACTTTCTCAAGGCCTCCCCTACCCCTTTCCATGCCACTGCCAGCCTCGTTCAACGCCTGGAAGCGGCGGGTTACCAGCGCCTCGACGAGCGCGAGCCATGGACCACCGAAGCCAACGGCCGCTACTACGTCACCCGTAACGACTCCTCCATCGTCGCCTTCAAACTGGGCCGGCATTCGCCACTGCAAGGCGGCATCCGCCTGGTAGGCGCCCACACCGACAGCCCCTGCCTGCGGGTCAAGCCCCAGCCGGAACTGCAACGCCAGGGCTTCTGGCAACTGGGCGTCGAAGTCTATGGCGGCGCATTGCTGGCTCCGTGGTTCGACCGCGACCTGTCCCTGGCCGGCCGCGTGACCTTCCGCCGCGACGGCAAGGTGGAAAGCCAGCTGATCGACTTCAAGGCGCCGATCGCGATCATTCCCAACCTGGCCATCCACCTCAACCGTGAAGCCAATCAGGGCTGGGCGATCAACGCGCAGAACGAATTGCCGCCGATCCTGGCCCAGTTCGCCGGCGATGAGCGGGTGGATTTCCGAGCGGTCCTGACCGACCAACTGGCCCGCGAACACGGCCTGAACGCCGATGTGGTGCTGGACTACGAGTTGAGCTTCTACGACACCCAGAGTGCTGCCGTGATCGGCCTGCACGGTGACTTCATTGCCGGCGCGCGCCTGGACAACCTGCTGTCCTGTTACGCCGGGCTGCAGGCCCTGTTGACGGCCGACAGCGAGGAAACCTGCGTACTGGTGTGCAACGACCATGAAGAAGTCGGCTCCTGCTCGGCTTGCGGCGCTGATGGTCCGATGCTCGAACAGACCCTGCGCCGCCTGCTGCCCGAAGGCGACGAGTTCGTCCGCACCATCCAGAGGTCGCTGCTGATTTCCGCAGACAATGCCCACGGCGTACACCCCAACTACGCCGACAAGCATGACGCCAATCACGGCCCGAAACTCAATGCCGGCCCGGTGATCAAGGTCAACAGCAACCAGCGCTACGCCACCAACAGCGAAACCGCCGGCTTCTTCCGCCACCTGTGCATGGCCGAAGAAGTGCCGGTACAGAGCTTCGTGGTGCGCAGCGACATGGGTTGCGGCTCGACCATCGGCCCGATCACCGCCAGCCATCTGGGGGTACGCACTGTGGACATAGGCCTGCCGACCTTCGCCATGCACTCGATCCGCGAGCTCTGTGGCAGCCATGACCTGGCTCATCTGGTGAAAGTGCTGAGCGCCTTCTACGCTAGCCACGAACTGCCATGAGGCAGAGGGCGGGCGCGTGGACACACGCCCGCCTGTTTCTGATGCACATCAACCCGGGCCGCGACAAAGCGACCTAGACTTACAGTTACTCCTCCTGACAAGGCTGTCGCCATGATCTCGATGTCTTCGTTCCACTCCATGCTCATCCCCATTCTCACGGGCATGATCCTGCTGGCCATCGGCTTCAACTTCCGGGACAAGAACCTCGGTGTGTTCAGCATGTGGATCGGCATGCTGCTGATTCTCGGCACCGTGGTCTACAAGATCCTGGCCAAGCTCGCGGAATAAATGCAGCACTCACCCTCGCATTGAATTTGGCGGCCTCGTACACTCGGTCGATCCATTTTTCCCGAGGTTGACCGCCCAGTGTTCGCTCGTCTTTTTGCCCTGCCCTGCTATGTGCTCGTCTGCCTGCTGACCCTGCTGCCCCTGGGGAGCGCGCAGGCGGTGGGCTTGCCTGGCTTGCTGGGCAACCAGACCAAGGCGCAGCCCCAGGCTGAGGAACCCCTGGGGCAATCCCTGGACGAGGTGATCAAGTCCCTGGAGAACGACCAGCAACGGACCAAGCTGCTGGCGGACCTGAAGAAACTGCGAGATGCCACGAAAAAAGCCCAGCCCACGCCAGAAGAAGGCGTACTGGGCCTGATCGGCGGCACCCTGTCGAACCTGGAAAAGCAATTCTCCGGGGCCGACAGCCCGGTTACCCGCTGGTCCGACGAGTTCGACCTGGCCAAGGAAGAACTCTCGGCACTGATGCTGCCAGCCAGCCAGTGGCTGCCGATCATCTTTGCCTTTGCCCTGATCCTCATGGTCTGGAGCCTGCTGGCAGCAGCGCTGATCTGGCTCAGCCACCGGGTGCGCCTGCGCTTCGGCCTGACCGAAGACCTGCCCCAGCATCCCAAGACCTGGGACCTGCTGCGCTTTGCCCTGCGCAAGCTCGGCCCCTGGCTGATCGCCCTGTTGATCACGGTCTACATGACCTACTCCCTGCCCTCTTCCCTGGGCAAGGACCTGGCCATGGTCCTGGCCTACGCCCTGGTGGTCGGCACCTGTTTCTCGGCGATCTGCGTGGTGGCGTTCTCCGTACTCGACGGCCCGCACCGCCATCGCGCCCTGTACATCCTGCGGCGCCAGGCCTTCCGCCCGCTGTGGTGGATCGGCAGCTTCGCCGCCTTTGGCGAGGCCCTGAGCGACCCACGCATGGTGGCCAGCCTGGGCCAGCACCTGGCCCATACCGCGGCGACCTTCGCCAATGTCATGGCGGCGCTGTCCACCGGCGTGTTCATCCTGCGTTTCCGCCGCCCCATCGCCCACCTGATCCGCAACCAGCCGCTGTCACGGCGCCTGACCCGCCGGGCCCTGAGCGACACCATCGAGATCATCGGCACCTTCTGGTACCTGCCGGCCCTGGTGCTGGTAGGTATCTCGCTGTTCGCCACCTTCGTTTCCGCCGGCGACACCAGCACCGCCCTGCGCCAGTCGTTGCTGTGCACGGTACTGCTGGTGCTGTGCATGGTGATCAACGGCCTGGTACGCCGCCATGCCCTCAAGCCCCAGCGCGGGCACAAACGCCATGCGCTGTACTCCGAGCGGCTGAAAAGCTTCTTCTACACCCTGGCTCACCTGGCGGTCTGGCTGGCATTCATCGAGCTCGGCCTGCGGGTCTGGGGCATGTCGCTGATCCGCTTCACCGAAGGCGATGGCCATGAAGTCAGCGTCAAGCTGTTCAGCCTCGGCGGCACCCTGATCTTTGCCTGGCTGATCTGGATTCTCAGCGACACCGCGGTGCATCACGCCCTGACCCGCTCGCGCAAGGGCCTGGCCAACGCGCGCGCGCAAACCATGATGCCGCTGATCCGCAACGTGCTGTTCGTGGCGATCTTCATCATTGCCACCATCGTTGCCCTGGCGAACATGGGCATGAACGTCACGCCGCTGCTGGCCGGTGCCGGTGTCATCGGCCTGGCCATCGGTTTCGGCGCCCAGTCCCTGGTAGCGGACTTGATCACCGGCCTGTTCATCATCATCGAGGACTCCCTGGCCATCGACGACTACGTCGATGTCGGCGGCCACCTGGGCACCGTCGAGGGCCTGACTATCCGTACCGTGCGCCTGCGGGACATCGACGGCATCGTGCACACCATCCCGTTCAGCGAAATCAAGAGCATCAAGAACTACTCCCGGGAGTTCGGCTACGCGATCTTCCGCGTGGCGATCCCGTACAACATGGAAATCGACGACGCAATCAAGCTGATGCGCGATGTCGGCCAGAAGATGCGCACCGACCCCCTGCAGCGCCGCAATATCTGGTCGCCGCTGGAAATCCAGGGGGTGGAGAGTTTCGAGTCCGGCAGCGCCATCCTCCGTGCCCGTTTCAAGACTGCACCAATCAAGCAGTGGGAAGTGTCCCGGGCGTTCAACCTGTCCCTCAAGCGTCACCTCGACGAAGCCGGGCTGGACCTGGCTACGCCGCGCATGAGCATCCAGGTGATCACCGCAGGCGGCGGCGCGGAAAAGGAGTGATCCTGTAGGAGCCGGCTTGCCGGCGAACGACACTGGCGCCTAAAGAACGTCAACACCGACATGAATCGCGTCATGGCGCCAGAACTCCAGGTCGCAATCGATCAGCCGCTCGTGCTGGTCATAGTTCACCCGGGCAATCCGCAGCCCCGGGCTGCCCACCGAGACCTTCAAGGCCGCCGCCGCTTCCGGCTGCAGTGAGGTGGGCACAATTTCAAAGCGCACCCGTCCGTAGTGCAGGTCGTAATGCCGGGCATAGAGTTCGGTGATCGACTGGTTCAGGTCCAGATCGAGAATCTTCGGAAAATACTTGGGGTTCAGGTAGTGCTCGACATACAGCACCAGCCGCTCATCGATGCGTCGTGCGCGGCAGATCTGGATCACGCTGGACAGTGCCGGCAATTGCAGCCAGGCGCAGACCGCCGCCGATGCCGGTTGCAGGCGCGCGGAAATCACCTCGGTGGAGGGCACCCGCCCCTGGGCGCTGACCATGGCGTGGAAGTGGCTGCGCTGCATCAGGTTGTAGGCCAAGCGCGGCGGCGAGACAAACCAGCCACGACGCTCTTCACGGTAGATCTGGCCCTGGGCCTCCAGTTGCAGCAGGGCCTCACGCACAGTGATGCGGGTGGTGGCGAACAGCTCGCTGAGCTTGCGTTCGGCCGGCAGCTTGCTACCGGGCGCCAACAGCCCGTGGGCGATCTGCTCCTGCAGGACCTGGCCGATGGCTGTCACCGCTTTGGTTGCATCAATACGCATCAACGTTACCTATCTGGACTAGACCAGCACTGTTTCAGGGCAGCGCAATGGCCGGGGCAGTGCTCTGCATCCGTGCCCAAAGCCTAGGCAATGCATATGACTGACAGATGACAAAGGCGCTCAGCGGGCCTGCCACCAACTTGCAAATTACCCGCCAGATCCTTGTTCTGCGGGCGTTTGGCCATGGTCTACGCTTATTTCGCAGCCCCGGACCTGCGCCCTAATCCATGCGTCGATCGTTGGCACCGACATCAAAGTGTCATCCAACCCGCCTAAATTGGCTCAGGTATTGCTGACCTAGACCAACCCACCGCAAGACTGTCGATAAAACGCAGCGTTGAACACGCCCAAAGGAGCTTCGGATGAAACAGCTTTTCCTGGCATCACTGTTAGGCTCGACCATTGCCCTGTGCACCGCCGCCATGGCTGCTGATAACGATTTGAAAACCCTGGAAGCCGCTGCGAAAGCAGAAGGCGCGGTCAACAGCGTCGGCATGCCCGATGACTGGGCCAACTGGAAAGGCACCTGGGAAGATCTGGCCAAGACCTATGGCCTCAAGCACATCGACACCGACATGAGCTCGGCCCAGGAGATCGCCAAGTTCGCCGCCGAGAAAGACAATGCCAGCGCCGATATCGGCGACGTTGGCGCGGCTTTCGGCCCGATCGCGGTCAAGCAGGGCGTGGCCCAGCCTTACAAGCCGAGCACCTGGGCCCAGGTCCCGGACTGGGCCAAGGACAAGGACGGCAACTGGGCGCTGGCCTACACCGGCACCATCGCCTTCATCATCAACAAGAAGCTGCTGCACGGCTCCGAAGCGCCGAAGAGCTGGGCCGACCTGGAAAAGGGCAAGTACAAGGTGTCCATCGGTGACGTGAGCACCGCGGCCCAGGCCGCCAACGGCGTACTGGCCGCCGCCATTGCCAAGGGTGGTGACGAGAAGAACATCCAGCCGGCGCTGCTGATGTTCGCCGAGATCGCCAAGCAGGGGCGCCTGTCCCTGGCCAACCCGACCATCGCCACCATGGAAAAGGGTGAAGTGGAAGTGGGCGTGGTCTGGGACTTCAACGGCCTGAGCTACCGCAACAAGATGGTCAACAAGGACGACTACATCGTGCTGATCCCATCGGACGGCTCGGTGATCTCCGGCTACACCACCATCATCAACAAGTACGCCAAGCATCCCAACGCCGCCAAGCTGACCCGCGAGTACATCTTCAGCGACGCCGGCCAGACCAACCTGGCCCGCGGCAATGCGCGGCCGATCCGTGCCGAGCACCTGACCCTGCCGGCGGACGTACAGGCCAACCTGCTGCCCAACGAGCAGTACAAGCACGTAACACCGATCAAGGACGCCGATGCCTGGGAGAAAACCTCCAAGGGCCTGCCGCAGAAGTGGCAGGAAGAAGTGATCATCAACATGCAGTAAAGCTGCATCCCTGTAGGAGCCGGCTTGCCGGCGAATGGCTCAAAGGCGCTGCACAGACAAGCGCACACAGGCCGCTCGCCGACAAGCTGGCGCCTGCACACCCGATCCCGGAGTCCTCCACCTCATGAAGCACAACGTCATCCTTGTGGTGCTCGACGGCCTCAACCACGAAGTTGCCCGACACGCCATGGGGCACCTGCAAGCCTACGTCGGTGCTGGCCGCGCCGCCCTGTACAAACTGCAATGCGAACTACCTGCCCTCTCCCGCCCGCTGTACGAATGCATCCTCACCGGCGTGCGGCCGATCGACAGCGGTATCGTGCACAACCAGGTCTCGCGCCTGTCCAACCAGCGCAGCCTGTTCCACTACGCCCGCGAGGCCGGCCTGAGCACTGCCGCCGCGGCCTATCACTGGGTCAGTGAGCTGTACAACCGTTCGCCCTTCAACGCCCCGCAAGACCGGCACACCGCAAACCCTGAACTGCCGATCCAGTACGGCCACTTCTACTGGAGCGATCATTACCCCGATTCCCATCTGTTCGCCGACGCCGAGGACCTGCGCCTGCGCCATCAGCCCAACCTGCTGCTGGTGCATCCGATGAACATCGACGACGCCGGACACAAGCACGGCCTGGACAGTTCGCAGTACCGCAACAGCGCGCGCTCGGCGGACATCATTCTCGCCGACTACCTGCAAGGCTGGCTCGACGCCGGCTACCAGGTGCTGGTGACGGCCGACCACGGCATGAACAACGACCGCTCGCACAATGGCCTGCTGGCCGAGGAGCGAGAGGTCCCGCTGTTCGTTCTCGGCGACGCATTCAGCCTCGACCCCGCTGCCGCGCCGAAACAGACCGAACTGTGCGGCACCGTCTGCCAATTGCTGGGCGCGCCCCATGACAAACCTTTCTGCCGGGAGCTGTTGAAGTGAATTCAGTCACCCGTGGCAAATGGCTGGCGGCCCTGTGCCTGGTGCCCTTCGCCCTGTTCTTCATCGTGTTCCAGATTGCCCCCCTGATGTGGGTGCTGATCAACAGCCTGCAATCGGAAGAGTTCGGCTGGGGCCTGGCCAACTTCACCAGGATCTTCAGCTCGAAGTTCTACCTGCAGGCCATCCAGTACAGCCTGGAGATCAGTTTCTGGTCCAGCGTGTTCGGCATCATCATCGCGGTGCTGGGCAGCTACTCGCTGCGCCGGGTGGATTCGCGCCTGCGCAACTTCGTCAATGCCTTCGCCAACATGACCAGCAACTTCGCCGGGGTGCCCCTGGCTTTCGCCTTCATCATCCTGCTGGGCTTCAACGGCACCATCACCATCATGCTCAAGCAGTCGGGGATCATTCAGGACTTCAACCTGTACTCCAAGACCGGGTTGATCATTCTCTACACCTACTTCCAGATCCCCCTTGGCGTGCTGCTGCTCTACCCGGCCTTCGACGCCCTGCGCGAGGACTGGCGTGAATCCGCCGCCTTGCTGGGGGCCAACGGCTGGCAGTTCTGGCGGCATATCGGCCTGCCGGTGCTGACCCCGGCGCTGCTGGGCACCTTCGTCATCCTGCTGGCCAACGCCCTGGGCGCCTACGCCACGGTCTACGCGCTGACCACCGGCAACTTCAACGTCCTGCCGATCCGCATCGCCGCCATGGTCTCCGGGGACATCTCCCTGGATCCGAACATGGCCAGCGCCCTGGCCGTGGTGCTGGTGGCGCTGATGACCCTGGTGACCATCGTCCATCAACTGCTGTTGAAGAGGAGCTACCATGTCTCGCGCTGAACCCGGCTCCGCCGCGCTCTACCACCGAGTGATGGTCTACCTGCTGTTTGCCATCCTTCTGCTGCCGCTGCTGGGGACCTTCGTCTACTCGATTGCCAGCAGCTGGTCGGCGACCATCCTGCCCAGCGGCTTCACCTTCAAGTGGTACCTGCAGCTGTGGAGCGACCCACGTTTTCTCAATGCCTTCGGCCAGTCATTGCTGGTCTGCGTGGGTGCGCTGGTGCTTTCAGTGGTGCTGATCCTGCCGCTGCTGTTCGTGGTGCACTACCACTTCCCCAGGCTCGATGCGCTGATGAACATCCTGATCCTGCTGCCCTTCGCGGTGCCGCCGGTGGTGTCCTCGGTGGGCCTGCTGCAACTCTATGGTTCGGGGCCCTTCGCCATGGTCGGCACGCCCTGGATCCTCATCGGCTGCTACTTCACCGTGGCATTGCCGTTCATGTACCGGGCCATCACCAACAACTTGCAGGCGATCAACCTGCGGGACCTGATGGACGCGGCCCAACTGCTGGGCGCCAGTACCTGGCAGGCGGCCTTCCTGGTGGTCCTGCCGAACCTGCGCAAGGGCCTGATGGTGGCGCTGCTGCTGTCCTTCTCGTTCCTGTTCGGCGAGTTCGTGTTCGCCAACATCCTGGTGGGCACCCGCTATGAAACCCTGCAGGTCTACCTGAACAACATGCGCAACAGCAGCGGCCACTTCACCAGCGCCCTGGTGATTTCCTACTTCTTCTTCGTGCTGCTTCTGACCTGGGCCGCCAACATCTTGAACAAGGACAAAAGCCAATGAGCTTCGTCAGCGTCCAACACCTGCAAAAGAACTATGCGGGCACCACGGTATTCAGCGACATCAATTGCGAAATCCGCAAGGGCGAGTTCGTCACCCTGCTCGGCCCTTCCGGCTGCGGCAAGTCGACCCTGCTGCGCTGCATCGCCGGCCTGACCCCGGTGGACGGCGGCAAGATCCTCCTCGACGGCCAGGACATCGTGCCCCTGAGCCCGCAGAAACGCGGGATCGGCATGGTGTTCCAGAGCTACGCGCTGTTTCCCAACATGACCGTGGAACAGAACGTGGCCTTTGGCCTGCGCATGCAGAAGGTCGGCGCCGAAGACAGCCGCAAGCGGGTCCAGGAAGCCTTGCAACTGGTGGAGCTCAACGACTTCGCCAGCCGCTACCCGCACCAGCTGTCCGGTGGCCAGTGCCAGCGCGTGGCCCTGGCCCGCTCCCTGGTGACCCGCCCGCGCCTGCTGTTGCTGGACGAACCGCTGTCGGCCCTGGATGCACGGATCCGCAAGCACTTGCGCGAACAGATCCGCAACATCCAGCGGGAACTGGGCCTGACGACGATCTTCGTCACCCACGACCAGGAAGAAGCCCTGACCATGTCCGACCGGATCTTCCTGATGAACCAGGGCCGGATCGTCCAGAGCGGCGATGCCGAAACCCTCTACACCGCCCCGGTGGACGCCTTCGCCGCGGGCTTTATCGGCAACTACAACCTGCTGGATGCCGACAGCGCCAGCAAGCTGCTGCAGCGGCCGGTCAGCGGCCGCATCGCCATCCGCCCGGAAGCCATCGAACTGCGCAAGGAAGGCCCACTGGATGCGCTGGTACGCAGCCACAGCCTGCTGGGCAACGTGATCCGCTATCGGGTCGAGGCCCGAGGCGTGGAGCTGGTGGTGGATGTACTCAACCGCTCAGCCGATGATCTGCACGCCGACGGCCAGCGTCTGGCATTGAGCATCGATCCGACAGCCCTGTGTGAGGTAGCCTGATGGCATTCACGCAATTGATCCTGAAGAGAGAGCGGCACTGATGGCCTTGGCAATTTTTGATCTGGACGAAACCCTGATTCACGGCGACTGCGCCACCCTCTGGAGCGAGCAGATGGGCCGCCTGGGCTGGGTCGACAGCGAGTCGTTCATGCGTCGCAACCATGAGCTGATGGACGCCTACAGCCATGGCAAGCTGGCCATGGAGGAGTTCATGGACTTCAGCCTGGAACCCATGAGCGGACGCACCCCGGAGGAGGTCGCGCACCTGGTCGAACCCTGGGTCGAAGAGGTGATCGAGCCGATCATCTTCAGCGACGCCTGCAAGGCCATTGCCGCCCACCGCCAGGCCGGCGACCGGATCCTGGTGATCTCGGCCTCGGGCACCCACCTGGTGAAACTGATTGCCGCGCGCCTGGGTATCGACGAAGTCCTGGGAATCGAGCTGGAGGTGCAGCATGGGGTCTACAGCGGCCGCACCGTTGGCACCCTGACCTACCGCGAGGGCAAGATCACCCGCCTGCTGCAATGGCTGGATGCCGAGGAAGAAAACCTGGAAGGCGCGACCTTCTACTCCGACTCGCGCAATGACCTGCCGTTGCTGCTGCGCGTGGACCACCCGCAGGTGGTGAACCCGGATCCGGTGCTGCGTGAACATGCGCAGAAGGCCGGCTGGCCGATCCACCACTGGAAGTGACCCGCCCCAGAGATCCCCGGAGCTGGCTTGTGTAGGAGCTGGCTTGCCAGCGAACAGACCGCCAGGCCTGACGCCCCCTTCGCCCCCTTCGCCGGCAAGCCGGCTCCTGCAGGGCTCAGGTCAGGCTGGGGTCGATCACCAGCACCAGCTTGCCCGAGACCTGATTGGTCGCCAGCTCCGCAAAAGCGGCTTCTGCATCCTGGATCGCAAAGGTCCTGGCCAATTGCGGGCTCAGACGCCCTTCGCTGAACAACGGCCAGACATTCTGTCCAAGGTCGCTCAACAGGTCGGCCTTGAACTGGTCATTGCGGCTGCGCAGGGTCGACCCCAGAAACTGGATCCGCTTGGCCAGCACCTGGGCCAGGTCCAACTGCGCTTCGCGCCCGCCCATCAAGCCGATCAGCACCCAACGTCCATCCAGGGCCAGCAGCTTGAGGTTGTTGGCCACATAATTGGCGCCCACCGGGTCGAGAATCACATCAAAAGGCCCAAAGTCCCGCAGCGCCTCAATGCCATCGGTACGCACCACACCGCCCTGGGCACCGAGGCTCTCGCAGTAGGCCAGGCGATCGGCTGAACCAACACTCACCCAGCACGGGTTGCCGAACGCCTTGCACAGCTGGATAGCCGCCGAGCCGACGCCACTGGCGCCAGCGTGCAGCAGGACCTTCTCGCCCGGCTTGAGCGCTGCCAGCTGGAACAGATTCAGCCAGGCTGTGCTGTAGACCTCGGGCAGCGCCGCGGCCTCGGCTAGGGACAACCCTTCGGGTACTGGCAGTACATGGCGGGCATCTACCACCACTTCTTCAGCCATGCCTCCGCCCGCCAGCAGGGCACAGACCCGATCACCCACTTGCCAGGACGAACCCGGGCCCACTTCACTGACTACCCCGGAGCATTCCAGGCCAAGGGCCTTGCTGGCTCCGGGAGGTGGGGGATAGAGCCCCGCACGCTGCAACAGGTCGGCCCGATTGAGGCCAGCAGCCGCCACCCGAATGCGAACTTGCCCCACATCACAGGCCGGACTTGGCTCTTCCACCCACTCCACATGACCTTCAACGCCTTGCAATGCTTTCACAGTGCCTCCATAGTGAGTCTGGACTGAGCCCGGAGCGGTAGCACCGGGCTTTTTGCATTATGCGACCGGTCCTTATGGAACCGGCGACTTCAAAGACGGCCTAATATGCGTTATCAATTGCCCCCGCGTCGAATCAGCATGAAGCATTTGTTCCCCAGCACCGCCCTCGCTCTTTTCATTGGTTTCGGCCTGCTGCCGATGTCGACCAATACGTTCGCAGCCAATAGCTGGGACAATCTTCAGCCCGATCGCGATGAGGTAATTGCCAGCCTCAATGTCGTTGAACTGCTCAAACGTCATCACTACAGCAAACCGCCGCTGGATGATGCGCGCTCGGTGATCATCTACGACAGCTACCTGAAGCTGCTGGATCCGTCGCGCAGCTACTTCATGGCCAGCGACATCGCGGAGTTCGACAAATGGAAAACCCAGTTTGACGACTTCCTCAAGAGCGGCGACCTGAACGCCGGGTTCACCATCTACAAGCGCTATCTGGACCGGGTCAAATCCCGCCTGGACTTCGCCCTGGCCGAGCTTAACAAGGGCGTCGACAAGATCGACTTCACCACCAAGGAAACCTTGCTGATCGATCGCAAGGATGCTCCTTGGCTCAAGACCACCGCCGAACTCGACGACCTGTGGCGCAAGCGCGTCAAGGACGAAGTGCTGCGGATGAAGATCGCCGGCAAGGATCCCAAGCAGATCCAGGAAACCCTGACCAAGCGCTACAAGAACCAGCTGGCGCGCCTGGACCAGACCCGTGCCGAAGATATCTTCCAGGCCTACATCAACACCTTCGCCATGTCCTACGACCCGCACACCAACTATCTGTCGCCGGATAACGCGGAAAACTTCGACATCAACATGAGCCTGTCGCTGGAAGGCATCGGCGCCGTGTTGCAGAGCGACAATGATCAGGTCAAGGTCGTGCGCCTGGTGCCGGCAGGTCCTGCCGACAAGACCAAGCAGGTAGCCCCTGCGGACAAGATCATCGGTGTGGCCCAGGGCGACAAGGAAATGGTCGACGTGGTGGGCTGGCGCCTGGACGAAGTGGTCAAGCTGATCCGTGGTCCGAAAGGCACCCTGGTACGCCTGGAGGTGATCCCGGCCAGCAATGCGCCAAACGACCAGACCAGCAAGATCGTGCCTATCACCCGCGAAGCGGTGAAGCTCGAAGACCAGGCGGTGAAGAAGTCGGTCCTCAACCTCAAGCAGGACGGCAAGGACTACAAGCTCGGGGTGATCGAGATCCCGGCCTTCTACCTGGACTTCAAGGCCTTCCGCGCTGGTGATCCGGATTACAAGAGCACTACCCGCGACGTGAAGAAACTGCTGACCGAGTTGCAGAAAGACAAGGTCGACGGTGTGGTCATCGACCTGCGCAACAACGGCGGCGGCTCCCTCCAGGAAGCCACCGAGCTGACCAGCCTGTTCATCGACAAGGGGCCTACCGTGCTGGTGCGCAACGCCGACGGCCGGGTGGATGTACTGGAAGATGAAAACCCCGGCGCCTTCTACAAAGGCCCGATGGCACTGCTGGTCAACCGTCTCTCGGCTTCGGCTTCGGAGATCTTCGCCGGCGCCATGCAGGACTACCACCGCGCCTTGATCATCGGCGGCCAGACCTTCGGCAAAGGCACCGTGCAGACCATCCAGCCGCTGAACCACGGCGAGCTGAAGCTGACCCTGGCCAAGTTCTACCGGGTTTCCGGGCAGAGCACCCAGCACCAGGGCGTGCTGCCGGATATCGGCTATCCGTCGATCATCGACACCAAGGAAATCGGCGAAAGCGCCCTGCCTGAAGCCATGCCATGGGACACCATCCGCCCGGCCATCAAGCCTGCGGTAGACCCGTTCAAACCGTTCCTGGCTCAGCTCAAGGCCGAACACGAAAGCCGTTCGGCGAAAGATCCGGAGTTCGTGTTCATCCGCGACAAGCTGGCCCTGGCACAGAAGCTGATGGCGGAAAAAACCGTCAGCCTCAATGAAGCCGATCGTCGGGCGCAACATGCCGATATCGAAGCCCAGCAACTGGCCCTGGAAAACGCCCGTCGCAAAGCCAAGGGCGAGGAGCCACTCAAAGAGCTGAAGAAAGAAGACGAAGATGCACTGGCTGCTGCCGAGCCGGACAAGACCAAGCCGGAAGACGACGCCTACCTGAGTGAAACCGGGCGCATCCTGCTGGACTATCTGAAGCTCAACACCTCGGTGGCCAAGCACTGAGGATGATGGCAATTTAATTCGATCGCTCCTCGGATCGTCATTAAACAGTCATCATTCTGTCGTGAAATAAAGGACCGGGCGCCGCTCTCTAGCCAGAGCCGCGCCCGGTCCTTTTTTATCGACAGAGATCGCCATGACCACGACCGAACAGCTCAGTGCATTGAGTTCAATCCTGGCTCAAAGCGGTTTGCACAGCCTGTTCCAACCGATCATTTCCCTGTCCGAGCGGCGCATCCTGGGTTATGAGGCCCTGAGTCGCGGCCCCTCAAACAGCCCTCTGCACTCCCCTGTCGCGCTGTTCGCCGTCGCGCGCCAGGCCGGGCGCCTGAGCGAGCTGGAGATTGCCTGTCGGCAAAGCGCCTGCAAACGCTTCAGCGAACAGCAACTGCCCGGCAAGCTGTTCCTCAACGTCTCGCCGGAATCCCTGCTGGAGGCCGCCCACCAACCAGGGCGTACCTTGCAGCTGCTTGAGGACTTCGGCATCCCCCCCAGCCAGGTGGTGATCGAGCTTACCGAACAGACCCCGATCGACGATTTCCAGTTGCTGCAGAACGCCCTGCACCATTACCGCGACATGGGTTTCTCCATCGCCCTGGACGACCTGGGCGCCGGTTATTCGAGCCTGCGCCTGTGGTCGGAGCTGCGCCCGGACTACGTGAAAATCGACCGGCACTTTATCGACGGCATTCACCAGGATGCCCTCAAGCGCGAGTTCGTCGGCTCGATTCTGCAAATCGCAAAAGCCTCCCGCGCCCAGGTGATCGCCGAAGGGATCGAACTGACCGAAGAACTGGCAGTGCTGACCGAGATGGGCGTCGACCTGGTCCAGGGCTACCTGTTGTGTCGCCCCCAGGAACAGCCGCCGAGGGACGCTCGGGCAATGATGCCCAAGCATGATCACACCAGCGCGGCCCTCAACGATGATGGCAGCGACCTCAGTGCGCTGCTCAACGAGCAACCGGCCGTTGCCCGCAATACGCCCACCGCCAACGTCCTGGAAGCCTTTCGCCGGCAAGCCAACCTCAACTCCCTCGCGGTGCTGGACGAACAGGGGCAGCCTTGCGGCATCGTCCATCGGCACTCGCTCTCCGACGCCCTGCTCAAGCCCTTTGCCACCGACCTGTTCGCCCGCAAGCCCATCAGCCGCCTGATGAACGATGACTTTCTCGCGGTCGAACTCAGCCAGTCCCTGCAGCAGGTCAGCCGCCTGATCACCAGCCGCGCCCGCCAACGCATCGAGGAAGATTTCATCATCACCTTGAATGGCCATTATCTGGGGCTGGGGCGGGTCATCGATGTGCTCAAGCTGATTACGGAGCTGAAGATCCAGCAAGCCCGCTACGCCAACCCGCTGACTCTGCTGCCCGGCAATGTGCCGATCCAGCAGTGCCTGAGCCGCCTGCTGCAGCAAGCTCGGGAATCGGTGATCTGCTACGTCGACATCGACAGTTTCAAACCCTTCAACGATATCTATGGCTATGGCCGCGGCGATGAGGTGCTGCTGTGCCTGGCCCAATGCCTGAACGACCGGGTAGACCCGAGCCGCGACTTCGTCGGACATATCGGTGGGGATGACTTTCTGCTGGTGCTGGGGCCGGAAGACTGGCGCCGACGGCTCAACCAGTTGCTGGATGACTTCCACAGCCAGTGCCGGCGCTTCTACCGCAGCGAACACCTGGAGGCTGGCTGCTTTGTCGCCCCCAATCGGCAAGGTATCCGTCAGGAATTTCCCTTGCTGTCACTGTCCATCGGCGTAGTGCACCTGTATCCACAGGCCTGTGGCCAACTGGACTCCAGCCAACTGGCGGAGCTGGCCTCCCAGGCCAAGCATCACGCCAAGAATATCC
Organism: Pseudomonas sp. JV245A; assembly: GCF_032424515.1. Taxonomy (NCBI): domain Bacteria; kingdom Pseudomonadati; phylum Pseudomonadota; class Gammaproteobacteria; order Pseudomonadales; family Pseudomonadaceae; genus Pseudomonas; species Pseudomonas sp. JV245A. The sequence continues at coordinate 152,248 of NZ_VYKE01000001.1, read as the reverse complement.
AGGGCTACAGCATCCATGTGATCGACAGCCTGGAAGCGGCAGCCAGCCTGGGAGCGCAAAACCTCAGTGAGCCGCTGCGGGATCAGTCGGCTGATCGAGCTGCGTCAGTTTGAGCGCCGCAAGAGGATGCCCGGCCTGAGCCGAAAGCGTCCACCAGCGCGCCGCTTCGACAGCGTCGGGAGCCTTGCTGGGCGAGCCGGCCAGGCTGATCACGCCCAACTGATAGGCTGCCTTGCCATCCCCCGCCAGTGCAGCCAGACGCAGCAGGCGTTGACCTTCTTGACGGGCGCCAAGCCCCTGCCCACGAAAAGTCAGGATGTGCCCATAAAAGCTCAGCGCACCGACATTGCCAAGATTGGCCATGCGCGCGAACTGACCTTCCATCCAACGCCAGACACGGGGTTGGCGGACAAACCACGGCCAATGAAACAAACGGCGCGCCAGCCAATAGCCGAGTCGCGCCTTGAGTGCCAGGAACATTCAAGCCTCCGCTGATTCGGGATACTCGTACTCGAAGACCCGCACCACTTCCGAGGCATGCCATGAAGCCGCGGCAACACCGTCGGAAGGGCCGGAAAAACGCCCCAGACGCTCCACGCACTCGAAGAAGCCGGTACGCGGCAAGCGGCTGGCCCCCTGGCTGATCACCAGGGAACTGCGCAAAGGCTGTTCGGCCCGTGCATCCAGCGCTGCCAGATGCTCCAGCGCCGCTGTCAGGGTCTGCATGGCCGGGCTGGGCAGTTGCAAGCGCTCCAACAAGGCTCGATAGGTTAAAAGATGCCGCTGACGACGGGCCTGATCCAGCTCACCCAACAGCCCATCCCAGTGCTGACGACTGATCCTTACACTCACGATTGCTCCCTCCACCCCGGCACCGTCAACTCCCAGGCCAGGCTGCGGCGAATCGCAGCGTCGGGTTGACGCTCGCCACTTTCAATCAGGGCCAGGTAAGACGGACTGATACCAACTTTGCGGGCCAGCGCCTCGATGGCGATGCCCTTCCCTTCGCGCAGACTGCGTAATTGATCCAGGCCCGGAAGATTCTGGGCTGGTGGCGCTGCCTGAGAAGTTGCGGCAGCGTGCGGTGGTTGTTCGGTAAGACCTGCGGCTGACAATAAAGCTTGATACTGAGCCCACGGCAGAACCGCATATTCGGGCTCGCCATCGCGTTCAATAATCTGAATATCCATTACTACCCCGTAGGACAACGACACTTAGCGAGTCGGACTTTTCCCTTGAAGTGTAATCCTAACAGCGGCAATGGTCGCGGGGAGCATGATTGTTGTGGGAGGCGGTGAATACCCTTAGTTTTTCTGCGGTCCTTCCAGCAGCAATTGCTCCGCAGTGTCCGGCAAGCGCTCGACAACCGCGAGTTTTTCCGGCATTTGCCGATTGCGCCAGGTTCGGAAGGCGTTGAGTTCGTCATCCAGGGTTTTCATCAGCCAAGCCAGAACGGCGATATCGTCAAGCATGCCGAACACCGGAATAAAGTCGGGAATGGCATCCACAGGGCTGAGGAAATACATCAAGCCTGCCACCACCGACAGCAGCGCCTTGGGGCTGATGGCCCGGTACTCGCCACGCCAGTACGCCAGGCACAGTGCCTGCAACAAGCGCAGGTCCTGTTTGACCTTGCCCAGGCGTCCGCCCTGGCTGGCGCCTTTGCTCGCCACGGCGAACAGCAGCGTGGGCAAACGGCCGCGGCTCAGCAAGCGCCCCGCCAGCGGCAGGAAACGAGCAAAATTCCAGGGTGCTTTCATCATCACTCCCACTGAAATGTTATCCACACAAATTGTGGATAACCTTGTGAACAGAGCTATTTTTCACGGCTGAAAGCCCCGTTTCATAAGGGCTGAGCTCAGATCGGGCGTTTTTTACTCACATAAAAAAACCCATAATTTCATTGACTTGGCAGCCTCCAGCGACTACCTACCGCTCATACCCTGTTCAGACCACCCGCACTGCCGTCGGTTCGGATAATTTGCCAGCAGCAACCTGCAGAAACGACAACGCCCCGTAAGAACGGGGCGTTGCTTCAGGCGCTGACGCAGGTTACTTGGCGGCGTCCTGCTTGGCTGGATCCTTGATACCCAGCAGCTCCAGTTCGAAGACCAGCACCGAGTTGGCTGGAATCGCCGGGCTCGGGCTCTGGGCGCCGTAGGCCAGGTCGCTCGGGATGTACAGCTTGTACTTCTCGCCCACGTGCATCAGTTGCAGGCCTTCGACCCAACCCGGGATCACGCCGCTGACCGGCAGATCGATCGGGCTGCCACGCTCTACCGAGCTGTCGAACACAGTGCCGTTGGTCAGGGTGCCGGTGTAGTGAACAGTCACGACATCAGTCGGCTTGGGCTGAGGACCGTCAGCCTTTTTCAATACTTCGTACTGCAGACCGGAAGCGGTGGTGGTCACACCGGTTTTCTTGCCGTTCTCTTCGAGGAATTTCTTGCCGGCAGCCGCCGACTCTTCGCTCATCTTGGCCATGCGCTCTTCGGCACGCTTTTGCAGCGCGGCGAAGGCTTCGACCAACTCTTCATCCTTCAGCTTCTGTTCTTTCTTGCCGACGGCATCTTCGATGCCCTGGGCGACCGCTTTGGAATCCAGGTCATCCATGCCTTCCTGAGCCAGACTCTTGCCCATGTTCAGGCCGATACCGTAGGAAGCTTTTTGCGCCGGGGTTTTCAGCTCTACGCTGGTCTGCGAATCACAACCCGCAAGTACCAGGCTAACCAGGGCCACCGCCGCCGCCAACCGATGCTGTTTCATGCTATTTCCTTGTTCATGCGCCTAAAGGGCAATCGAATAAAGCCGCGAGCTTATCAGGCGACCACGACCAATGGCTACCGGCGTAAGAGTAGTAAATGGCCGATAAGTTCACGTCTTTAAACGCGTTTTCATGCTCTGGGGTACACCCTGCCCAGGCCGCTTACCGATGCGCTTGAACGGGCGCGAATAACCATAGCTCAAGTAATGGCTACTTGCCGCGTCAGATGAGCTCAGGCATAAGGAAACGAAATTCGACAAGGAAGTACATCTTGCGCCTCATCTATCGTGTGTTGCTGTTGATTGCCGTGCTGATCGGCATTGTCCTGGCAGTGGTCCTGTACTACGTGGCCAATCCGAAACTCCCCGACTATGTACCCGTTGAACAGGTGCACTACCTGGACCAATGGGATGCCAAGGATCGCCAGACCTACTATTTCACTCCCCAGGGCACCCAGGTCAAAGGCCTGCGCTATGAATGGTTCAGCGCTCTGGAGCTACCGTTCTCCGAGCAGTCCTTTGCCGCTCCCGAGTACCTGGCCCGCTTCGGCTTCCTGGTGGAGCCGGGACAGAAAGCCACAGCGCAGAATCCCGGCAACCTGCCCGTGGGCTTCGCCCGCCATCAGAATCCGGGCAGCGCGGAACAATACCTGGACATCACCTGTGCTGCCTGCCACACCGGCGAGCTGCGTTTCAACCATCAAGCCCTGCGCATTGATGGCGGCTCGGCGCAGCACGTACTGCCGTCCAGCGTACCGACCCTGCGTGGTGGCAGCTTCGGCCAGGCCCTCGTGGCCAGCCTGACCAGCACCTACTACAACCCCTGGAAATTCGAGCGCTTCGCCCGCAAGGTGCTGGGTGCCGACTACGAAGCCAGGCACGAACAACTGCGCAAGGACTTCAAGGTCTCACTGGATAACTTCCTGCGGGTGGCCTGGAACGATACCCATCGCGGCCTCTATCCAACCGAAGAGGGTCCGGGCCGTACCGACGCCTTTGGCCGCATCGCCAATGCCAGCTTCGGCGACGCCATTTCCCCTGAGAACTATCGGATTGCCAATGCCCCGGTGGACTACCCGCAACTCTGGGATATCTGGGCCTTCGACTGGGTCCAGTGGAACGGCTCGGCGCAGCAACCCATGGCGCGCAATATCGGCGAAGCCCTGGGGGTTGGCGCCACCCTGAACCTGTTCGACGCCAACAGCCAACCCCTCACCGGCGAGGCCCGCTACCCTTCCAGCGTACGTGTCCGCGATCTCAACCTGATCGAGGAAACCTTGCAGCGCCTCAAGCCACCGGCCTGGCCGGAAGCCTTGCTGGGCACGATCGACAAGCCGCTGGCCGCCAAGGGCCGCGAGCTGTTCGCCAGCAACTGTGCCGGCTGCCATGTACCCTCGGTCAGCGACAACAACGGCCGCCCCGTGCAGCAGTTGAAAATGCTTCCGGTAGCGGTGATTGGCACCGACCCGAATTCGGCGAGCAATATCGCCGACCTGCGCTATGACCTGAGCTCCTTGCAGTGGGATACCGCCGAACTGGCCAGGTCCAATGTCGAGCTGCACCCGACACCCAGCGAACCGCTGGACCTGCGTCAACTCTCGGCTGCCAAGGGCCTGGCCTACATCACGGCCTTTGTCGAAGAGCGCGCCTATCGCGACGCCAAGGTCACCCCCGAGGAGCGCCCGCGGCTGGACGGCTACGGGCTGCCGATCGGCGTACGCGAGTTGCGCGCCTACAAGGCCCGCCCGCTGGCCGGGGTCTGGGCCACACCGCCGTACCTGCACAACGGCTCGGTACCCAACCTCTATCAACTGCTGTCTCCGCAATCGGAGCGCTCGACAACCTTCTACCGCGGCACCTTCGAGTACGATCCCAAGCACCTGGGCTATCGCCCGGAAGCCTTCAAGAACGGTTTTGAATTCGATACCCGCATCAGCGGCAACCACAACAGCGGCCACGAATTCCGCGCCGGCCAGCGTGGCAATGGCGTTATCGGCCCACTGCTGCAGCCAGAAGAACGCTGGGCCTTGCTGGAATACCTGAAAGTGCTGGGCGGACCATTGGAGTCGCAATTGCCATGAAACTCGATCTCGCCAGAAAACGACCGTCCCTGCTGGCCCGACTGTGGCTGCGCCTCGGCGCCTTGCTGGGCAGGACCCTGTTATTGCTACTGGTCATCGGCCTGCTGGGCTGGGCACTGTCCAGTGCCTGGTTCGCCTGGCACCACCGAGGCCCGGTAGCGGTGCAGGAGCAGGTTCCTGCCGATGAGGCAGCCCGCACCCAGGACATCATCCAGACCGCGGTGCGCATCGTTGACCAGCACCGCGAAGGCACCCGCTACCTGCGCGATGCCCATGCCAAGGCCCACGGTTGCGTGAAGGCGCAGGTCCAGGTCCTCAACGACTTGAGCCCGCCACTGCGCCAGGGAGTATTTGCCACCCCTGGCCAGACCTGGCAGGCCGTCGTACGCCTGTCCAACGGCAACGCCTACCCGCAGTTCGACAGTATTCGCGACGCCCGCGGCATGGCGATCAAGCTACTGGATGTTCCCGGGCAACAACTGATGGCGTCGGAATCACAACGCCGTGAACAGGACTTCGTGATGTTCAATCATCCGAATTTCTTCGTCAGCGACGTAGCCGAATATCAGCAGAACATCGCCGCCCAGGCGGACGGCAAGAAAGTCGGCGCATTCTTCCCCGGGTGGGATCCGCGCACCTGGCAGGTACGGCATCTGTTCATCGCCCTGGCGACCCTGTCACCGGCCCCGGCCAGCCCGACCCAGACCACCTACTACTCGGTCTCGCCCTACAAGTTCGGCAATGCCAACGCCAAATTCCGGGTCATGCCGGACCCCGAGAGTTGCCCGGCCTACAGCCTGCCAGCACAGAACCAGGATCTGCCCAACTTCCTGCGCAGCGCCCTTACCCAGCAACTCTCCACCGATCGGGTTGGCGCCTGTTTCGTACTGCAGGTCCAGCGCCAGGACCCGAACCGTTTCATGCCGATCGAAGACACCAGCATTGAATGGAAAGAAAGTGACGCCCCCTTTGAAACGGTGGCGCGGGTAACCCTTCCCGCCCAGGACTTCGATACCCCGGCGCAGAACCTGGCTTGCGACAACCAGTCCTTCAACCCCTGGTTCGGCCTGGAAGCCCATCGCCCCATCGGCGGCATCAACCGTCTGCGCAAGGCGGTGTATGAAGCCGTCAGCGACTACCGGCACAGCCGTAACGCCGAGCAGTAGGCAAAAACGCAAAAAGCGGCCCGAGGGCCGCTTTTTTCATGCGCAGGATTCGAACCGATACAAATCCCAGACAGCAAAAAGCCCGCATTGAGCGGGCTTTGTGTGGCGACCTGGCGTTCAGTGTTCCAGGTTGCCGAATATGGCGCAGCGGACGGGACTCGAACCCGCGACCCCCGGCGTGACAGGCCGGTATTCTAACCGACTGAACTACCGCTGCGCGTAGCGTTGAAAGTAAGTGGTGGGTGATGACGGGATCGAACCGCCGACATTCTGCTTGTAAGGCAGACGCTCTCCCAGCTGAGCTAATCACCCTTTACCTTCGTTGCGGGGCGCATTATGCCACAGAAATTCTTAAAGTGTTGATTTAATTAATAATTTTATTAAAAAAACCAAATTTCCATGTACAGCAACACAACCCACGTAACTCTTTACAGCAAAAAGCCCGCGTTAGCGGGCTTTCTGTGGTGACCTGGCGTTCAGTGTTCCAGGTTACCGAATATGGCGCAGCGGACGGGACTCGAACCCGCGACCCCCGGCGTGACAGGCCGGTATTCTAACCGACTGAACTACCGCTGCGCGTAGCGTTGAAAGTAAGTGGTGGGTGATGACGGGATCGAACCGCCGACATTCTGCTTGTAAGGCAGACGCTCTCCCAGCTGAGCTAATCACCCTTCACGTTCGGTGTGGCGCGCATTTTACGGAGCAGCCCCCACTCTGGCAAGCACTTTTTATAATAATTTTTTCAGGCCTTCCAAAGGCTTAGCGAAGGGTTGGCCTGAGCAGCAGCGAAGAGAATAATGCCCTCCTTTGTATAAAGGAGAGATTCACCCCATGTGGTTCAAAAACCTGCTGATCTATCGCCTGACCCAAGATCTGCCTTTTGATGCTGAGGCGCTGGAAACTGCACTGGCGACCAAACTGGCGCGCCCCTGTGCAAGCCAGGAGTTGACCACTTACGGTTTCGTCGCCCCTTTCGGCAAAGGTGAAGACGCCCCGCTGGTTCACGTCAGCCAGGACTTCATGCTGGTAGCCGCGCGCAAGGAGGAACGCATCCTGCCTGGCAGCGTGGTGCGCGATGCGGTGAAGGAAAAGGTCGAAGAGATCGAAGCCGAACAGATGCGCAAGGTCTACAAGAAGGAACGCGACCAGATCAAGGATGAAATCATCCAGGCCTTCCTGCCCCGTGCGTTTATCCGTCGCTCCTCGACCTTCGCCGCCATTGCCCCGAAACAGGGCCTGATCCTGGTCAACTCGGCCAGCCCGAAGCGCGCCGAAGACCTGCTCTCCACCCTGCGCGAAGTCCTCGGCACCCTGCCGGTTCGCCCGCTGACCGTGAAGATCGCCCCCACCGCGATCATGACCGACTGGGTCAAGACCCAGAAAGCCGCCGACGACTTCTTCGTACTCGACGAGTGCGAACTACGCGACACCCACGAGGACGGCGGCATCGTGCGTTGCAAGCGCCAGGACCTGACCGGCGAGGAAATCCAGCTGCACCTGAGCACCGGCAAGGTGGTCACCCAACTGTCCCTGGCCTGGCAGGACAAACTGTCCTTCATGCTCGACGACAAAATGGTGGTCAAGCGCCTGAAGTTCGAGGATCTGCTGCAGGATCAGGCGGAACAGGACGGCGGTGATGAAGCCCTCGGCCAGCAGGATGCCAGCTTCACCCTGATGATGCTGACCTTCGGCGACTTCCTGCCGGCGCTGTTCGAAGCCCTGGGCGGCGAGGAGATTCCGCAGGGCATCTGACGCCTTGCCCGGATAACCGCTACGCACTAGACGCCACCGCCTTCGGTGGCGTTTTCACATAATAAGGAACAGGTCATGCGCGCACTGGCTGCACTGAGCCGCTTTGTCGGCAACACCTTCGCATACTGGGTACTGATCTTCGCCGTCCTGGCATTCTTCCAGCCTGGCTGGTTCGTCGGTCTCAAGGGCGCCATCGTGCCGCTGCTGGGCCTGGTGATGTTCGGCATGGGCCTGACCCTGAAACTTGAAGATTTCGCCGAAGTGGCCCGCCACCCATGGCGCGTGGCCCTGGGAGTGGTGGCCCATTTCGTGATCATGCCCGGGGTGGCCTGGGTGCTCTGCCAGGCATTTCACCTGCCGCCGGAAATCGCCGTCGGGGTGATCCTGGTCGGCTGCTGCCCAAGCGGCACCTCTTCCAACGTGATGACCTGGCTGGCCCGCGGCGACCTGGCGCTGTCGGTGGCCATTGCAGCGGTTACCACTCTACTGGCCCCACTGCTGACCCCGGCGCTGATCTGGTTGCTGGCCTCGGCCTGGCTACCGGTCTCGTTCATGGAGCTGTTCTGGTCGATCCTGCAAGTGGTGCTGCTACCGATCGTGCTGGGAGTGCTGGCCCAGCGCCTGCTGGGCCAGCGGGTGCAGCACGCGGTGGAAGTACTGCCGCTGGTTTCCGTGGTGAGCATCGTCATCATCGTCACCGCGGTGGTGGCCGCCAGCCAGGCGAAAATCGCCGAGTCGGGCCTGCTGATCATGGCCGTGGTGATGCTGCACAACAGCTTTGGCTACCTGCTGGGCTACTTCACGGGGCGTCTGTTCAAGCTGCCACTGGCGCAGCGAAAATCCCTGGCCCTGGAAGTCGGCATGCAGAACTCCGGCCTGGGCGCGGCCCTGGCCAGCGCTCATTTCTCGCCACTGGCGGCGGTACCCAGCGCCTTGTTCAGCGTCTGGCACAACATTTCCGGGGCCCTGCTCTCGACCTATTTCCGGCGAATGGAAGATCCAGCCGAACAAAAGCTGGAAATACAGCGAGGCCATGACTGAGGAAAAAAATACTCGCCCACGTGAGAGTGGGCAGTATACTGCGCATCGCGAGGACGACCTCGCGACTCATTCGAGCGATCAATTCCGGGGACGACCCCATCAACCGATGAGGTAGGCATGTCCTGGATCATTCTGTTTTTTGCCGGTTTGTTTGAAGTGGGCTGGGCCGTCGGCCTGAAATACACCGATGGCTTCAGCCGCCCGCTGCCCACCGCCCTGACCATCATTGCCATGGCCATCAGCCTCGGCCTGCTGGGCCTGGCGATGAAGGAACTGCCCCTGGGCACGGCCTATGCCATCTGGACCGGAGTCGGCGCCGTCGGCACGGTGATCGCCGGTATCATCCTGTTTGGCGAATCCATGGCTCTGGTGCGCCTGGTCAGCGTGGCGCTGATCATCGCCGGCCTGGTGGGCCTGAAAGTCAGCGCCAGCTGAAAAGCCCAGGCAGAAATGAAAACGCCCGCAAATGTGCGGGCGTTTTCGTATCCGGCAGCTAGCGCCGTGGACCCCGCAATTGCGCCACCATGGCCTGCAACTTCGCCGGTTCGGCTGCGTCCACCGCCACCGATGGCCCGGCCACCAGGGTCACTCGCGACCAGAAGCGGTGGAAGAAACCCTTGCTCGGATCGCGACTGAAGAAGCTGCCCCACAAGCCTTGCAGAGCCATGGGAATCACCGGCACCGGGGTTTCCTCGAGAATCCGTGTCAGCCCGCCCTTGAACTCGTTGATCTGGCCATCGGCAGTCAGCTTGCCCTCGGGAAAAATGCACACCAGTTCGCCATCGCGCAGGTACTGGGCAATGCGCTGGAAGGCTTTTTCATAGATCTGCAGGTCTTCATGCCGACCGGCGATGGGAATGGTTCCGGCGGTACGGAAGATGAAGTTCAACACCGGCAGGTTGTAGATCTTGTAGTACATGACGAAGCGAATCGGCCGACGCACCGCACCGCCAATCAGCAAGGCATCGACGAAAGACACGTGGTTGCACACCAGCAGGGCAGCGCCTTCATCAGGGATCAACTCCAGGTTGCGATGCTCAACGCGGTACATGGAATGGCTGAGCAGCCAGATCATGAAACGCATGCTGAACTCGGGCACCACCTTGAAGATGTAGACGTTGACCGCAATGTTGAGCAGCGACACCACCAGGAACAGGTGGGGAATGGTCAGCTGGACCATGCTCAGCATCACGATAGAGACAATCGCCGACACCACCATGAACAGCGCATTGAGAATGTTGTTGGCGGCTATCACCCGGGCCCGCTCGTTTTCCGGGGTACGGGACTGGATCAGGGCATACAGCGGCACTATATAGAAGCCGCCGAAGATCCCCAGGCCAAGGACATCGAACAGCACCCACCAGGCATGGGCAAAACCCAGCACTTCAATCCAGTCATGACCCGTGGCGCTTTCCGGGATACCACCGGAATGCCACCACAGCAGCAGGCCGAACACCGTCAGGCCAAAGGAGCCGAACGGTACCAGGCCGATCTCAACTTTGCGCCCCGACAGCTTCTCGCACAGCATCGAGCCTACGGCAATCCCCACCGAGAACACCGTCAGGATCAGGGTTACCACGGTCTCGTCGCCGTGCATCCATTCCTTGGCATAGGCCGGAATCTGGGTCAGGTAGATGGCGCCGACGAACCAGAACCAGGAGTTGCCGACAATCGAGCGCGACACCGCCGGGGTCTGCCCCAGCCCCAGGCGCAAGGTGGCCCAGGACTGGCTGAAGATATTCCAGTTCAGGCGCATCTCCGGGGTCGCCGCGGCAGCCCGGGGAATGGCGCGGCTGGCCAGGTAGCCCAGTACCGCCACACCGATCATGGCGCTGGAGACTATCGGCGCGTAATGCTCCGAGGACATCATGACCCCAGCGCCGATAGTGCCGGCCAGGATCGCCAGGAACGTGCCCATTTCCACCAGGCCGTTGCCTCCCACCAATTCCTCTTCACGCAAGGCCTGGGGCAGGATCGAATACTTCACCGGGCCGAACAGCGCCGAGTGGGTGCCCATGGCGAACAGGGCCACCAGCATCAGCGACAGGTGATCGAAGGCGAAGCCCACCGCCCCCACCACCATGATCGCGATCTCCCCCAGTTTGATCAGGCGGATCAGCGAGTCCTTGGCGAACTTCTCGCCAAACTGCCCGGCCAGGGCGGAAAACAGGAAGAACGGCAGGATGAACAGCAAGGCACAGAGGTTGACCCAGATCGACCGGTCACCCTCGATGCTCAGCTTGTAGAGAATGGCCAGGATCAGCGACTGCTTGAAGATGTTGTCGTTGAAGGCACCGAGGGATTGCGTGATGAAAAACGGCAGGAACCGCCGCTTGCGAAGCAAGGTGAACTGCGAAGGGTGACTCATCTTCCATGTCCCTGAGTGGCGTGGATACTGTTATTGGAATGTCGAATATCGATCCAGGCCACAACCTTACCTATCTTTGCCGATTATTTCCGTAACCCCGCAATGCACGGCGAGACAAACAGCTCTCCTTTATAAGCCCCCTGCACCGTGCGCTTGGCCACGATCAGCCACATCACCGCCAGCGCCGCCACCAGTACCGCGCCAAACACACTGAAAAAACCCAGGTGCAAGGTGCTGCCCAGTTTAAGGGTGGCCAGCGAATACACGCCCAGAGGAAAGGTAAAGCCCCACCAGCCAAGATTGAAGGGTATGCCTTCGCGCAGGTAACGGCGGGTGATGAGCACGGCCATCAACATCCACCACAGACCGAACCCCCACAGTGTGAGCCCCGCCACCAGGCCCAGGCCGGCGGCAATCTCACCGACGCCGGGCAAGCCATTGGCGGCGAAGATCGCCGGTGCATCGGCGCCCAGCACCAGCATCCCCAAGGCACCGGTGCCGATTGGCCCCAGGGCCAGCCAGCTCGACGCCGCCATGCTTTCATGGGGCAGTTTGTGCAGCGCCATGCGCAACAGCAGGATGGTCAGGATGCTGAACGCCACCGGCAGCGAAAAGGCCCACAGCACGTAGCTGGTGCTGAGCATTACCAACTGCCCGTGGGCATCCAGCAGATGAGGCGCAAGCAGGCCGCCACTGGCCGCCGCCACTTCGGCCGCCACCACCGGCAGCAGCCAGACCGCGGTCATCTGGTCGATGCTGTGTTCCTGGCGGGTGAACATCATGTAGGGAATCAGGATCCCGCAGGCCAGGGACATGGCCACATCCAGCCACCACAGCAGTTGCGCCACCTCCACCACACCATCGCCCCAGCGAGGCATGCCGAACACCAGCAAGCCATTGATGATGGTCGCCAGGCCCATGGGGATGGTGCCGAAGAACATCGAGACCGTGGAGTGCCCGAAAATCCGCCGCGCCTCGTCGAAGAACAGCACCCAGCGCGCGGTATACATCGCGGTAAACAACAGGAACAGGGCGATGGTCAGCCACCAGAAACCCTCTGCCACCTGGTGCAAGCCGGGAACCTCGGCCGGCCACTGGGCCAGCGCCAAAGCCAGAACCCCGGTACCCATGGTGGCGGCGAACCAGTTGGGGGTGAATTGGCGAATGGCTTCGAGGGGATGCGGCAGATGGCTCAATGGCCAGTGGCCGGTTTTAACGCTATTGGGGCATGTCATGGTCGTGTCTCCTGTCCTCCGATGAGGTAGGAAACATGGTAGAACCCAATCGAATATCTATATAACGGGTAATTTCTCTATCTGTTATCTATTTTGCAGATAAACATCTATGCACGGCCCCAGGAGCGATCACCGCAATCGGACCACGCCCGGCGACACGCCCGTACCTGATTGGCGTACAGCACCTCTCCCCTGCGGCTTCCCAGGCACAATCCCGCAGCCCTTGAAGCCTTGGGCTCAAAGCCCCGACGCCCCACACGCCGCCACCGGGCGCTGGCGCATCAGGGCCAGCAGCGCACCGAGGGACAAGAGAACCAGTACCGCACCATAGCCGTCGGTAGTAGCGATCAGGCCGAAGCTGCGGGTCAGGTTGCCAGCCAACAACGCCGGCAGGCAGAAGGCCAGGTAGCTCAGCACATAAAACGCCGACATCAGGCCCGCACGCTCATGAGGCAGGGCCAGTGGCACCACACTGCGCAGCGCACCGAGAAAACCGGCACCAAAGCCGCTGCCCAGCACCAAGGTGCCAAAGAAGAACAACGGCAGGCTGGCGCTATGCACCGCAGCGAGGATCAGCATCACTCCCGTCGCCAGCATCCCGGCGCCCAGGCGCAGCACCCTGTCTGCAGGACGCTGACGCAGGGAAAAGATCATCAGCGCGCCGCTGAGTGTCAGCACCGCCACCAGGCCACCGCCGATCAGGTTCGAGGTGGAGCCGGTCGCCGCACGGACCAGCGAAGGCGCCAGCGACAGATAGAAGCCGCCCACCGCCCACACCGCCACGTCCACCGGCAAGGCCAGCCATAACGCGCGCCGCGCTTGCACCGGCACATGCAGCGTGGGTTTCAGCGAAGCCCAGGCACCGGGTTGCGGGCTGACACTTTCCGGCAAGCGCCAGACATACCCGGCCTGGAGCACGAACACCCCGAGCAGCAGCCAGTAGCTCAATTGCAGTGGCCAGGGCGCAAACTCCACCAACAGGCTGGCCCCCATGGCACCACAGGCCATGCCCAATAGCGGCGCAACGCTATTGACCAACGGCCCCTGCTGACGATCGGTATCCAGCAGGGCCGCCCCCAGTACACTGGTGGCCATGCCGGTGGCAAAGCCTTGTATCACCCGCGCGGCAATCAGCCACTGCACTCCGCTTTCATTGATGAACAGCAACATCGCCAGGATATTGAGCAGCAAGGCGACAAAAATCACCGGTCGCCGCCCCAGGTGATCCGACAGCGACCCTACGGTCAGCAGAGCCGCCAGCAGGCTTATCGCGTAGACCCCGAATATCAGGGTCAGCACCGCCGGGGAAAAGTGCAGGTTTTCCTGATACAGGTGGTACAGCGGGGTCGGTACGCTGGAGGCAGCCAGAAAACTCAACAGGGTAATGGCCAGAAACACCAGACTGCGACGGTTGGACACGCAAGTGTCGATAGCACCGGACATAAGCACGCTCCACTAAAGCTAATATTTTGCTTTTGCGCAGTGTGCTACCCGCCAATGCTTAAAGCAAATTCTTTGTGTTAAGGTGCCGCCCCATGGCTATCAAAGAAGGTCTGCGCCCCGGCGGCCGTAGCGCCCGGGTCCAGGAATCCATTCACACTGCGGTCCGCGAGCTCCTTGAAGAGCAGGATCGCTCGTCCCTCACCGTGCCGCAGATCGCCGCCCGAGCAGGCGTCACTCCGTCGACCATCTACCGGCGCTGGGGCGACCTGTCGGCCCTGCTGGCCGATGTCGCCCTGGAACGAATGCGCCCGGACAGCGAACCGGCCAATACCGGCAGCCTGCGCGGCGACCTGCGGGCCTGGGCCGAACAGTATCTGGACGAAATGAGCTCGGAGCCCGGGCGCAACATGATGCGCGATGTGCAATGCAGCGCGACCCCGGGCTATTGCGTGACCATCCTCAGCGGGCAGTTGCAGTGCATCCTCGAGCGCTATCAGGGCCACACGGAAAACCTGCCGGACATCGACCGCCTGCTGAACCTGCTGGTAGCACCCACAGTGTTTCGCATCCTGTTCTCCGCCACGCCACTGCCGGTTCAGGAACTCCATGAACTGATCGAGATCGCTCTGCAGCCGTAGCCCTTCCCCGCCTCGGCTCAGCCCTGCGACATCAGGCCGCGCTGATACCTTGGTCGACACTGACGCCAATCCAACATCGTGCCAGACTGTCTGGCCGGGCTGAGGTGCCCGGTGTCTTTGTTCCGGAGTTTCCATGTCGTTGTCCAGCGGGCTGATCGCCGCCGTTGCCCTGGCCTATATGGCCATCATGTTCGCCATCGCCTTCTACGGTGACCGCCGCAGCGCGCCACTTCCGCCGCGGGTGCGGGCCTGGGTATACAGCCTGTCGCTGGCGGTCTACTGCACCAGCTGGACCTTCTTTGGCGCGGTGGGCCAGGCGGCCGAGCAGCTCTGGGCCTTCCTGCCGATCTACCTCGGCCCCATCCTGCTGCTGGTGTTCGCCCCCTGGGTGCTGCAGAAGATGGTGATGATCAGCAAGCAGGAGAACATCACCTCGATCGCCGACTTCATTGCTGCCCGCTATGGCAAATCCCAGTCGCTGGCGGTGGTGGTGGCACTCATCTGCCTGGTGGGGGTACTGCCCTACATCGCCCTGCAGCTCAAGGGCATCGTGCTTGGGGTCAACCTGCTGATCGGTGCCGGTGCAGACGCCATGGGCACCCGCGCCCAGGACACGGCGCTGATCGTGTCGCTGATCCTGGCCCTGTTCACCATCGTCTTCGGGACCCGCAACCTCGATGCCACCGAGCACCACCGCGGCATGGTGCTGGCGATTGCCTTCGAATCCCTGGTCAAGCTGTTTGCCTTTCTCGCCGTCGGCGCCTTCGTCACCTTCGGCCTCTATGACGGCTTCGACGACCTGTTCAACCAGGCCATGCTGGCTCCGCGCCTGGAGCAGTACTGGAAGGAAACCATCAACTGGCCGTCGATGGTGGTACAGACCGGGGTGGCGATGATGGCGATCATCTGCCTGCCGCGGCAGTTTCACGTCACCGTGGTGGAAAACATCGAACCCCAGGACCTGCGCCTGGCCAAATGGGTGTTCCCGGCGTACCTGGCCCTCGCCGCGCTGTTCGTGGTGCCCATCGCCCTCGCCGGGCAGATGCTCCTGCCCAGCAGCGTATTGCCGGACTCCTTCGTCATCAGCCTGCCCCTGGCCCAGGCCCACCCCGCCCTGGCTCTGCTGGCATTCATCGGCGGCGCCTCGGCGGCCACCGGCATGGTGATCGTCGCCAGCGTGGCGCTGTCCACCATGGTCTCCAACGACATGCTGCTGCCCTGGCTGTTGCGCCACAAGAATGCCGAGCGGCCGTTCGAAGTATTCCGCCACTGGATGCTCTCGGTGCGCCGGGTGAGCATCGTGGTCATCCTGTTGCTGGCCTACGTCAGCTATCGCCTGCTGGGCTCCACCGCCAGCCTGGCCACCATCGGCCAGATCGCCTTCGCCGCCGTGACCCAACTGGCACCGGCCATGCTCGGCGCGCTGTACTGGAAACAGGCCAACCGCCGCGGTGTATTCGCGGGCCTGGCTGCCGGCACCTTCATCTGGTTCTACACCCTGATCCTGCCCATCGCCGCCCACAGCCTGGGCTGGTCCCTGAGCAGTTTCCCCGGCCTGGCCTGGCTGCACGGCAATCCGCTGAACCTGCCGATCACCCCGCTGACCCAAGGCGTAGTGCTGTCCCTGGCGGGCAACTTCACCCTGTTCGCCTGGGTTTCGGTGCTCTCGCGCACCCGAGTCTCCGAGCACTGGCAGGCCGGACGCTTCATCGGCCAGGAAATCAGCGGCCGCCTCAGCTCCCGCTCGATGCTGGCGGTACAGATCGACGACCTGCTGAAACTGGCCGCGCGTTTTGTCGGTGAGGAACGTGCGCGCCAGAGCTTCATCCGCTTCGCCTATCGTCAGGGCAAAGGCTTCAACCCGAACCAGAATGCCGACGGCGAGTGGATCGCCCATACCGAGCGCCTGCTGGCCGGTGTGCTCGGCGCCTCTTCCACCCGCGCGGTGGTCAAGGCCGCCATTGAAGGCCGGGAGATGCAGCTCGAAGACGTGGTGCGCATCGCCGACGAAGCCTCCGAGGTGCTGCAGTTCAACCGGGCCCTGCTGCAAGGGGCGATTGAAAACATTACCCAGGGCATCAGCGTGGTCGATCAGTCGCTGAAGCTGGTGGCCTGGAACCGCCGCTACCTGGAGCTGTTCAACTACCCCGATGGGCTGATCAGCGTGGGCCGGCCAATTGCCGACATCATTCGTCACAATGCCGAGCGCGGCCTGTGCGGACCTGGCGAGGCGGAAGTCCATGTGGCCCGGCGCCTGCACTGGATGCGCCAGGGTCGAGCTCATACTTCCGAGCGGCTGTTCCCCAATGGCCGGGTCATCGAACTGATCGGCAACCCCATGCCCGGCGGCGGCTTTGTCATGAGCTTCACCGACATCACCCCGTTCCGCGAAGCCGAGCAGGCCCTCACCGAGGCCAATGAAGGGCTGGAACAAAGAGTGGCTGAGCGTACCCACGAACTGTCGCAACTCAACGCAGCACTGACTGAGGCCAAGGGCACGGCGGAAGCGGCCAACCAGTCGAAGACGCGTTTTCTGGCCGCGGTCAGCCACGATCTGATGCAACCGCTGAACGCCGCGCGCCTGTTCTCCGCGGCACTGTCCCACCAGGACGACGGCCTGTCCGCCGAAGCCCAGCAACTGGTGCAGCATCTGGACAGTTCGTTGCGCTCCGCCGAGGACCTGATCAGCGACCTGCTGGACATCTCGCGCCTGGAAAACGGCAAGATCACCCCTGATCGCAAGCCCTTTGCCCTCAACGAACTGTTCGACACCCTGGGAGCCGAATTCAAGGCCCTGGCCCAGGAACAGGGCTTGCAGTTCCGGGTGCGCGGCAGCCATCTGCGCATCGACAGCGACAGCAAGCTGCTACGTCGGGTGCTGCAGAACTTTCTGACCAATGCCTTCCGTTACGCCAAGGGCCCCGTTTTGCTGGGAGTGCGCCGCCGTGGTGAAACGTTGAGCCTGGAAGTCTGGGACCGGGGGCCGGGTATTCCCCAGGACAAACAGCAGGTGATCTTCGAGGAGTTCAAGCGCCTGGACAGCCACCAGACCCGCGCCGAGAAAGGCCTGGGCCTGGGCCTGGCGATTGCCGATGGCCTGTGCCGGGTGCTCGGCCATCCGTTGCAGGTACGTTCCTGGCCCGGCAAAGGCAGCGTATTCAGCGTCAGCGTGCCCCTGGCCCGCAGCAGCGTGGTGGCTCCAGGCAAGGCAGCCGAGCTCAACGGCCAGTCCCTCAATGGCGGGCAAGTGCTCTGCGTCGATAATGAAGACAGCATTCTGATCGGCATGAACAGCCTGCTCACCCGCTGGGGCTGCCAGGTCTGGACCGCCCGCAACCGCGAGGAATGCGCGGCGCTGCTCAAAGAAGGCATCCGCCCGCAACTGGCCCTGGTGGACTACCACCTGGATAACGGCGAGACCGGGACCGAGGTCATGGCCTGGCTGCGCACGCAACTGGGCGAGCCGGTACCGGGGGTCGTGATCAGTGCCGATGGGCGCCCTGAAATGGTCGCCCAGGTCCATGCAGCGGGCCTGGACTATCTGGCCAAGCCGGTGAAACCGGCGGCCTTGCGCGCCCTGCTGAGCCGGCACCTGCCCCTGGGCTGACGGGCCTTTGGCGGATTACTCCGGCAATTCCAGCTCGCGTCCTTCGGCGTCGGTCATGGCCCGCTCCAGCAAGTCCGCCGGCAAGCTCTTGCTGGCCCGGGCGCCAAGCAGCTTGAGCTGCTCGCTACGGCTGACCAGGTTGCCACGCCCTTCAGTCAGCTTGTTACGCGCAGCGGCGTAGGCCTTGTCCAGTTGTTGCAGGCGATTGCCCACTTCATCCAGGTCCTGGATAAACAGCACGAACTTGTCGTACAGCCAGCCCGCGCGCTCAGCGATCTCCCGGGCATTCTGGCTCTGGCGTTCCTGCTTCCACAGGCTGTCGATCACCCGCAAGGTGGCCAGCAACGTGGTTGGGCTGACGATCACGATATGCCGGTCAAAGGCTTCCTGGAACAGATTCGGCTCGGCCTGCAGAGCCGCGGAAAACGCTGCCTCGATGGGCACGAACAGCAGCACGAAATCGAGGCTGTGCAAGCCTTCAAGGCGCTTGTAATCCTTGCCGGCCAGACCTTTGACATGATTGCGCAAGGACAGCACGTGCTGTTTCAGGGCCGCCTGGGCGACCTGCGGATCGTCGCTACCGACGTATTGCTGGTAAGCCGTGAGGCTGACCTTGGAATCCACTACTACCTGCTTGTCACCCGGCAACATGATCAGCACGTCAGGCTGGAAGCGCTCGCCATCCGGGCCCTTGAGGCTGACCTGAGTCTGATACTCGCGGCCCTTTTCCAGGCCGGCGTGCTCCAGCACTCGCTCCAGAATCAGCTCGCCCCAGTTGCCCTGAGTCTTCTGGCCCTTGAGGGCACGGGTCAGGTTGGTGGCCTCATCGCTCAGGCGCAGGTTCAGCTGTTGCAGGCGCTCCAGCTCCTTGGCCAGGGAGAAGCGCTCCCGGGCTTCGGCCTGATAGCTTTCCTCGACCCGCTTCTCGAAGGACTGGATGCGCTCCTTGAGCGGGTCCAGCAACTGCCCAAGGCGCTGCTGGCTGGTCTCGGCGAAACGCTGTTCGCGCTCATCGAAGATCTTCCCCGCCAGTTCGGCGAACTGGGCGCGCAACTCATCCCGCGAGCCTTGCAGATCGGTCAGGCGCTGCTGGTGGCTGTCCTGCTGCTCACGAAGCTCGGCATTCAAGGACGCCGCCAGGGCATCCAGCCGGCGCAATTCGTTTTCTTTGGCGGCCCGTTCCAAGTTCCAGGCGTGGGCGGCATCACGGGCGTTATCGCGCTCGATCTGCAGCAATTCGACCTCGCGGCGCAGGGCTGCCAGGTCCGCCTGCTTCAGAGCATTGGCCTGGCTCAGGTCGCTGACTTCATCGCGGCTGGCATCCAACTGTGCTGCCAACCCCTCCTGGGCCAATTGGGCCGTGGCCAGGCGCTCTTCCAGCAGGCTCAGCTCAGTCTGGCTGGAACTGGCCCGGCGTTGCAGTTGCCAGGCCAGAACCAGTAGCGGCAGCGCCGCTCCCGCCAGGCCAAGCAGCAAGCTGGTCAAGTCCATAGCCATAGCGATTCCTGCCGTAGAAAGAAGAAATGAAGGTTAACCAAGCGTCCGAGTGTTGGACAGCTCAGTCTTCGATCCGGCCCAGCTCCAGTTGCGCACGGCGGTCGCCGGCACGGGCAGCCTGGCGCAACAGGTCATGGCCGATGCGACGATCACGGGCGTTGCCGCATTCGCGGCACATCAACTGGCCCAGGCGACTCTGCGCCGCGACCACGCCTTCCCGGGCCGGCTGCTTGAGCAGGCGTCCAGCAAAATGCTTGACGTTGGGGTTGTGACCAAGGCGCGGGCTGTCCAACAGCCAGAGAGCAACGCGCAGGGAAAACCGCTTGGGTTCGGTAACACTGGCAGGGGTCGCGGTAACAGAAGGTGATACGGAGCGAAACTTCATAAAGCACTGTGGGGCAGATCGGAAGGCGCGCCACTCTACTCCTTTTTTCGCCCGGGTAAAGCCTAAAAGAGCCAGCACGCCCGTCCTAGAGCAAGCGCTTGGGACAATCCACAGAAGCTGTGGATAACTCAGTGGACAACCCCTCCACAACCCTCCCAAAGCCCCATGAGACGGGCCTTGCAGTCAAACTGACGATTTTTTCACCAGTAAAAAAAAGCGATGTTTATCATTGACTTAAATTCTCGAGACAGGCTAAGGGGCGGGCGTTGGGGAAGGTGACAACGGGGTGACACGCTGCGCAACAAGTGTGCACAACCTTGCGCAGATTAACGCCGGTAACGCACTGTTTTCGTACACGCCACAACAGCAACGGTTACACAGCTGATGCTTGAGCCTCTGGCCTCTTCTGAAAGTTTTTTCCTAGCACACTTGCATTATGTCGTTCAACCCAATAGAATCCTCGCCGTTAGTACCAAGCTGAAAGTCAATTCTGGTCGAACAAGTCCCATCGACAGCGTCTCCAACCGAGCACAACGTCGAACACCAAGGACCGACCACCTCGATGGTTTCCAGGTAAAGCTCACCCTATCGCCCTTGATACGAATTCAACGGCAGTGCTCGAGCCATTTACTCTGACCGAACCAACCTGCAAATTGATCAGGATCTCCACCCTGGGCCCCGAACCTTTGCCCTTGCTGTGTTGCCTGCCCTCCTAAGTACCTACCTGCCAGCCCTAGCGCAACCAATCAACGCGCTGCAACTGGCTGCTTTGTTCCAGTCAGGTTCTTCGTTTGACCAATGCTGGTCGACGTTTACTGGAACGTTTTAACGTTGCACGGTTCTTAACCGTGTCATTTGTAGGAACACCTAATAATTATGTCTACTCAAATCCAGACTCAGGATGCCATTCGCACCCTAACCCACGCCTTTGCACCGTTGAACTGCCTGATCATGGCCGCTCGCAAAGGTTGCTTCAGCTTCACCCTGGTCAACGAACATGGGATCGCCCGTCACAGCGAACGCCTGTATCCCGACCAGTATTCCAGCGCCGAACCGCTGCAGGCAGTGATCGAACGTGCGCGCCAGGCCCTGGTTGCCTGATACGCCGAACTGCTGAAAACCCTGAAAAGCCTCGCCTGATCGCGGGGCTTTTTATTGCCTGCAATTCGCCCATTTACCCTACAGAGCAAAGTACCAATCGATATAAGGCTTATAACAAGAGGACGGAAATATTTTAAAAACAGTCCTTTACAGCACAGATATGACACTACACTTCAACTCAAGCGGCCTGAACCGCTTCCGGCAAACCTGATCCTTTTTTGCTGCCAAGCGCCCTTCAGGTTTCGCCGGCCATTTCACGCTTCGAGGGCTTTATGGGTATCGCCGCCAGCGAGTTGTGCCGCTATGTGATCCGCCCGACGCTGATGTACCTGGGCAGCCATAGCAAAACCGCTGAAGTCCTGCTGCTGGGCATTGCCGCCAGCCAATCGGCGCTGGGCTCAGCCCTGCACGATCGTCGTGGCCACGGCCTCTACCGCATCACCGAATTGCGCCATCAAGCCCTCTGGGACCAGTACCTGGCACTGGATCCGGAACGGGCTAGCCTGGTTCGCGGGCTCGCCAGCCAGCATGCGTTCCTCAGCGGGCCGCACCTGGAACTGACCGTCAACCTGCGTTACGCCACCGCCATTGCCTGGTTGCTGGTGGAAGAACAACACACGCCGCTCCCCGCTGCCGACGACCTGCTCGGCATGGCCCGCATCTGGAGGAAGACCTTTCAACCACAAGGACGTTTAAGAGATTTCGCCTGCGCCTGGCAGACCTGCATTGCACCGTTAAACCAGGTCGCCTGCTGACAACGACTTTTGCAAAATCGGAGAAAGAAGCCGATTTTGGTCGGATTGTCCTACAAAACCGCTCTAAATCAACTGTTGCAGCCTATAGCGCCGAGATCGAAATGTTGGTAATTTTCGCCTCGGTGATCACCAGGAGTTCTAATAATGAAAAAAGTAATGCTCAAATCCACCATAAGTCTCGCGGTTGCACTTGCCTCTACCCAGCTTTTCGCCAGCGGTTTTGCTCTTAACGAACAAAGCATCAGCGGCATGGGTACCGGCTTCGCGGGTCGTTCCTCTTCTGCCGAAGATGCCAGCACCGTTTACGGTAACCCTGCCGGCATGTCCCTGCTGCAACGTGACCAGGTAACTGTCGGCGTTGCGGCAATCGATGCCAAGACCAACCTGAAAAACGTCAAGGGCGGCCCACCCGGCGGCACCAGCGACGGCGACATGGTTCCGTTCACCAGCGTTCCTATGGGGTTCTTCGTCAAACAACTGGGCAACGGCTGGGCATTGGGTCTGGGCGCCTATGCACCCTTCGGCCTGGTTACCAACTATGAGTCCACTTCTGCCAGCCGCTATTACGGCGACAAGAGCGTAGTCAAGGTCGTCACCCTGCAACCGACCGTCAGCTATGCCTTCAATGACATGGTGTCGATCGGCTTCGGCCCGACCATCAACCGCCTGAGCGGTGAACTGACTTCCGCGACCCCATTTCCAAACCCTGCGCTCTTCGGCCGCAATGATGGCAGCGTGAAGATCAAAGGTGACGATACCGCCATCGGCTACAACGTCGGCATCATCGTCCAGCCTACCGACACTACTCGCCTGGGCCTGACCTACCACTCGAAGGTCAAGTACAAGCTGGAAGGCCACACCAACATCGCCGGCCCGGGCTTCGGTCCGTTCAATGGCGGCCGTTACGACGCCTCGCTGGACATCACCACTCCGGAAGTCGTCGACTTCTCTGTCACCCAGAAACTGGATGACCAGTGGACCGTCTACGCAGGTAGCACCTGGACTCGCTGGAGCCGCCTGAAAGACATCACCGTGAACAACGAAGGTGTTCCTGCTCTGCTTGGCGGTTCTGCGGGCCCAATCGGCACCATCACCGAGCCACAGAACTGGCACGACACCTGGGCCTCGGCTGTTGGTGTTTCCTACAAGGTCAACAAAGAGTGGGTTCTGCGCAGCGGCCTCTCGGTTGACCAGGCGCCAACCAACAACACCGACCGTTCCGTACGTATCCCTACCGGTGACCGTAAGGCCATCAGCTTCGGTGCCGGCTACAGCCCGACTGAAGACCTGACTCTGGACCTGGCGGTTTCCTACCTGAAGGAAGAGGACGTCAACGTCAACAGAACCGGCAAAGGCAATGCCTACAGCGCTACTTACCAGAACAGCGCATGGGGCTACGGCCTGGGCGCTACCTACAAGTTCTAACGAGCTCTAGGCCGCGCAGTTTCAAACCAATAAAAAACCCGCAGATGCGGGTTTTTTATTGGCTAATGAATAGGCTTTCTCAGGATTTCGACGCCAATGCCTTCTCCACCGCTTCGATGAATTCCGGATTGTCCGGTTTGGTCAGGCTGGAAAAGTTGGCAATCACATTGCCCTGGCGATCCACCACGTATTTATAGAAATTCCACTTCGGCGCGCTACTCTGCTGCGCCAGCACCTTGAACAGGTGCACCGCATCCGCCCCCCGAACCTTCTGTGGCTCGGTCATGGTGAAGGTCACGCCGTAATTGACGTAGCAGACCTTGGCAGTCTCCGCGCCATCCTTGGACTCTTGCTTGAAGTCATTGGAGGGCACGCCCACCACTTCCAGCCCTTGATCCTTGTAACGCTGGTACAGCGCCTCAAGGCCTTTGAATTGCGGAGCAAACCCGCAGAAGCTCGCCGTATTGACCACCACCAGCGGCTTGCCGGCAAAGCGCTGGCACAAGTCGATGGATTCCTTGGCGTGCAATTTGGGCAAGGAACCCTGCAACAGGGGCGGACAGTCCACCGCCCATGCCGAGCCGGCCAAGGTCGCGAGTAAAGCTGGAACCGCAAACCAGCGCATAGCCATGTCCAGAATCCTTGTCAAAGTGTCGGGCTACGACGTTACTCGCCCCCTCGCTCCCCTAGCAAGCGCCCATGCCCAGCTGCATCAGCGCCAGGCCGCCCCGGTGCCAGCCCCACCAGGCCAGCAGCAACAATAGAATGCCGAGGCCCAGGCCGGCACCGCGCAGCAGCCAGCGGTTCATGCCGCGCTGGCCTGCAAACGCGCCACCGGCCGCTCGCGCACCGGCCAGTTCAGTGCCGCCGCCAACAGACTAAGGAGAATCGCCACCTGCCAGATCAAGTCGTAGCTCCCGGTACGGTCATACACCACGCCCCCCAGCCAACCACCAAGGAAAGACCCCAATTGGTGGAACAGGAACACAATGCCGCCGAGCATGGACAGGTTGCGCACGCCAAACAAGGTGGCCACGGTGCCGTTGGTCAAAGGCACGGTGGACAGCCAGAGAAAGCCCATGGCCATGCCGAACAGATAGGCGCTGGTCTGAGTCACCGGCAACCACAGGAACAGCCCGATCACCACCGCCCGTAGCAGATACAGGCCCGTCAGCAGGCGCGGCTTGGACATCCGCCCACCCAGCCAGCCGGCGGTATAGGTACCAAAGATATTGAACAGGCCAATCAGGGCCAGCACCGTGGTGCCCACGGTCGCCGGCAAGTGCTGGTCCACCAGATACGCCGGCAAGTGCACGCCGATGAACACCACCTGGAAGCCACAGACGAAAAAGCCGAATGCCAACAGCCAGAACCCTGAATGGGAACAGGCTTCACGCAAGGCCTCCATGAGGCTCTGCTCATGCCCCAGCGCCGGCAGCGGTTTGTCCTTGAGCATGCTCACCAATGGCACGATCAAGGCCACCAGCAAGCCCAGCACCAGCAGCGCCGTAGACCAGCCCAGCCAGCCGATCAGCCCCAGGGTTCCGGGGAGCATGGCAAATTGGCCGAAGGAACCTGCCGCACTGGCAATCCCCATGCCCATGCTGCGTTTTTCCGGCGGCAAGGCGCGGCCGACAACACCGAGAATTACCGAGAAGGACGTACCCGACAGACCTATGCCGATCAGCAGCCCGGCACTCAGGGACAGGGTCAGGGCCGAATCCGACAGCCCCATGAACACCAGCCCGACCGCGTACAGCACGCCACCCACCAGTACCACTTTCGCCGCACCAAAACGATCGGCCAAGGCTCCGGTAAAAGGCTGGGCCAGCCCCCAGATCAGGTTCTGCAGGGCAATGGCGAAGGCGAAGACTTCGCGCCCCCAGCCAAACTGCGCGCTCATGGGCGGCAGGAACAGGCCGAAGCCATGCCGGATCCCCAGCGACAAGGCCAGGATCAATGCGCTGCCGAGAAGCACCCAGCCGCTGGTACGCCACATCGATGACATTTTTATTCTCCAGTTACGGGTATATACCCGCTTATAGTCGAACGAAAGGCGCTCAAGACAGTTCGTTCAGCAAGGCCAACAAGGTTTCACGCTTTTCCACACCCAGGCGATCGATCAACCGCTGCTGAGCCGCTTCCCACGCAGGCAAGGCCGCCACCAGCCGCTCATGCCCGGCCTCGGTCAACAGCACCAGCCGGTTTCGCTGATCGTCGCCTTCCTGCAGGCGCACCAGCCCTGCTGCTTCCAGGACCCGCACATTGCGCCCGAGCGTGCTGCGATCCAGCCCCATGGCTTCCGCCAGGCTGGAAATGCTTGGCTGATCAAGGCGCAACAGGTTGTTCAGCAGAGAATACTGGGCAACGTTGATCCCGAAGCCATCAAGGGCGCCGTCGTAGTACCTGCTGACGCCACGGGCGGCGCGACGCAGGTTGGTGCACAAACACTGAGAGGGAAGCATGATGCGTGTATATACCCGTGATTATTCCAAGGCAAGATTTTTCATGAAAATCGTCAATCCCGTGCTCCACTCAAAGCAGCGCCACCCCGAGCAATACGGCAGTTTCCAACAGTTCAAGCACAGCCCCGGCAGTGTCTCCAGTGGTACCACCCAGGCGCCGCATCATCACTTGCCGCAGCCAGAAGAACAGCACAGCGGCCAGCAGCACTGCCCATAACCCGCTGTAGCCCCCCAGCAGCAAACAGGCCAGCACGCTCAAGCCCAGCACTTGCCGCCCGGCCACACGTGGCAGGTGGTCAGCCAGCGCCTGCCCCAGCCCACCGGCACGCACATAAGGCGTGCAGAGAAACAGGCCCAGCAATGCCCCGCGACCGATCAGCGGCGCCAGCAACAAGGCAAAGCCCTGCTGCTGTTCGATCAGCGCCACCAGGGCGGTGAACTTGAGCAGCAGCACCAGCACCAGGGTCACCACGGCGATCGGACCACTACGGGGGTCCTTCATGATGCTCAGGGTCCGCTCTCGATCGCCAAAGCCTCCCAGCCAGGCATCGGCACTGTCCGCCAGGCCATCCAGGTGCAGACCACCGCTGAGCAGGACCCAGGCGGTCAACAGCAAGGCCGCATGCAGCAACAGGGGAACACCGCCCAGCATGGCATTCAGCACCCACAACAGCACGCCGAACAGCAGCCCCACCAACGGATAGAACAACAGCGAGCGGCCCAGCTCTTCAGGCCGAGGCATGCCCGGCAGGCGGACCGGCAGGCTGCTGAGAAACTGCAAGGCAATCCAGAACGGCAACATCTCAGCCCTCCTCGCTCATCCGGCCTTCGCTGGCGACCTGCAGACGAAACAGCGCGCCATGACCCACTTCAACGTTCAACAACTGCTGGCGCGGCAGCCCTCGAGCCCGGGCCAGCAGCAGGCGCATGACCCCGCCATGGCTGACCAGCAGCACACGCTGCCCGGCGCAGGCCTGGTACAAGCGCTCTATCGCCCCCAGCACCCGCAGGGAGAACAGCTCTACCGGCTCGCCCCCAGGCGGGGTGAATGCATAGGGATCGGCCCAGAAACGCCCCAGATCATCGGCGTCGGTTTCCATCAGCGCCGCCGCGCTCTGCCCTTCCCAGGCACCAAAGTGCAGTTCCTGGAGATCAGGCTCGAGGCTCAGCGGCAACTGCAACCGCTCCGCCAGCTCTTGGGCGAAACGCGCACAGCGCTGCAATGGCGAACTCAGTACCCGGTCCCAGGGGCCCCGCCCCTGGACGGCTTCGCGCATCTGTTGCCAGCCCGTTGCAGTCAACGCATCGTCCAGGCTGCCGCGCAGGCCACCACCCAGTTCGGTTTCACCGTGGCGCAACAGGTCCAGGTACAAGGTCATGCCGGACGATCCGCCACCGCTGCTTCGGCGAAAGTCGCCATCTGCCCGTGCAGGTCACAGGCCAGCCGCAGCAACGGCACTGCCAGGGCGGCGCCGCTGCCTTCACCCAAGCGCAGGCCCAGGTCCAGCAAGGGTTCGGCTTGCAGGGTCTGCAGCACATGCCGGTGCCCGGGCTCGGCGCCCTGGTGGGCGAACAGCAACCAGGGCGCGCAGGCCGGATTCAGACGCACCGCCACCAACGCGGCGACGCTGCAGATGAAACCGTCCACCAGCACCGCAATGCCCTCCTGGGCACACGCCAGGTAAGCCCCCACCAGCGCCGCCACTTCAAAGCCACCCAGGTTGAACAAGGTCTGCAAGGCATCGCCGCGAGAGGCATCGTGCAGCGCCAGGGCACGCTCGATAACCTGCGCCTTGTGATTGACCCCCTCGGCATTCAGGCCGGTGCCCGGCCCGGCCAGTTGTGCCACTGGAATACCCAGCAGGGCACAGGCAATGGCACTGGCTGCGGTGGTATTGCCGATGCCCATTTCACCGCCGATAAACAGCTGGGCGCCGTCGGCATGAGCCCGCAGCGCGCTGTCGCGGCCGGCTTGCAGGGCCTGCTCGCCCTGTGCAGGGGTCATCGCCGGCTCCTGGACAAAATTCTGCGTACCGGCCCCCAGGTTCAGGTGGCGCACCCCCGGCAGGTTCAAGCCTGGCGTCACTGTGCCCAGATCCACCACCTCCAGTTGCGCCTGCAGTTGCCGGGCCAGCACGCTGATGGCCGCTCCGCCGCTGACGAAGTTCAACAACATCTGCCCGGTGACTTCCTGCGGGTAGGCGGAAACGCCCTCGGCCACCACCCCATGGTCACCGGCGAAGATGGCGATCCATAGCCGCTCGATGCCGGGCTTGAGCCGTCCTTGCAGGCCCGCCAGGCGTACCGCCAGTGGCTCCAGGCGCCCGAGAGAGCCGGCCGGCTTGGTCAGTTGCTGCTGACGCGCCAGGGCCTGCTCGACCATCTGGGTGTCGATTGCCTTGCAGGGTTCCAGCCACCAGGAGTTACTCATAACGCAGTTCCTTTCAAAGTCAGGGGCAGGCCGGCGACCGTCAGCACCACTCGCTGACAACGCTCGGCCAGGGCTTGATGCAGCCAACCGGCTTCATCCACATAGCGGCGAGTCAATTCGCCCAGCGGCACGACACCCATTCCGGTTTCGTTGCTGACAAAAATGATCTCCCCCGGCAAGCTCGCCACGCAATGCAACAAGGCCTCGCGTTCGGCGGCCAGGCGCTCGGGGTCCTCGAGCATCAGCAGGTTGGTCAACCACAGGGTCAGGCAGTCCACCAGCAGGCAGCGCCCTTCGCCGGCAGATTCCTGCAGCACCCGGGCCAGCTCCAGCGGCTCCTCGATCAAGCCCCAATGGGCCGGACGCCGATCGCGATGATGGGCAATGCGTTGATTCATCTCGCCATCCAGAGGCTGGCTGGTGGCGATGTAGGTCACCGCCAGGGCGCTGTCACCGGCGAGCTTTTCAGCGAGGCGGCTCTTGCCGGACCGGGCACCGCCGAGGATCAGTTGCAACATGCTTGGGCACCTCTGATAGGGAAGACGGCCTGGGTTGAGCGCTCAAAGGCCACAGAGCCGACGCAGTGCAGCGGTGTCCAGGTGATGCTCCACCAGGTCTGCCAGACGCTCGATATCGCGTTCACGCAAGGCGTGGTAATCCACCTCCTGCACCGCTTCGAGCCCGGCCCAGCGCAACAGCGCACTGCAGGCCGCAGGGGTTTCGAACAGACCGTGCAGGTAGGTGCCGAGGATCTGCCCGTCGGCGCTGCAGGCGCCATCGCTGCGACCGTCGTCCAGTTGCACGGCGGCCAGCTCCAGGGCCGGCCCGCGAGTGACCCCGGCGTGAATTTCATAACCACTGACCGCGGCATTCTCCAGGCTCAGGCGACCGCTGACGTTACGCAGCTGTTTCTCTTCTTCGAGCACGGTTTCAAATGCCAGCAGGCCCAGGCCGGGGCTGGAGCCCGCAGCGCCTTCGAGCCCGAGCGGGTCATGCACCTGCTCGCCAAGCATTTGCAGGCCACCGCAGATGCCCAGCACTTTGCCGCCGTAGCGCAGGTGGCGGGCAATCGCCCGATCCCAGCCGTTGCTGCACAGGTAGGCCAGATCGCCCCGTACGCTTTTCGAGCCGGGGAGGATGATCAGATCGGCAGCAGGAATCGCCTGGCCGGGGCCGATGAATTGCAAGTCGACCTGAGGATGCAGGCGCAACGGATCGAAATCCGTGTGATTGCTGATGCGCGGCAGCACCGGCACCACCACCTTGAGCAACTGTTCGACCTTGCCCACCTGGCGTTGGTCGATACCGTCCTCGGCTTCCAGGTGCAGGTCCAGGACATAGGGCAGCACGCCGATCACCGGCTTGCCGGTACGGGCTTGCAGCCAGTCCAGGCCCGGTTGCAGCAACGCCAGGTCGCCACGAAAGCGGTTGATGATGAAGCCCTTTACACGAGCCTGCTCACTGGGAGACAGCAGTTCCAGGGTGCCCACCAAATGGGCGAAGACCCCACCGCGGTTGATGTCGGCGATCAGCAGCACCGGGCAGTCCACCGCCTCGGCAAAGCCCATGTTGGCAATATCGCCGGCCCGCAGGTTGATCTCCGCCGGCGAGCCGGCACCTTCCACCATCACCACCTGATAAGCGCTTTTCAGGCGCTCATGGGAAGCCAGTACGGCCTGCATGGCGATGGCCTTGTAGTCGTGATAGGCCACGGCGTTCATGCTGGTCACGGCGCGGCCGTGAATGATTACCTGAGAGCCGGTATCACTGTTGGGCTTGAGCAGCACCGGGTTCATGTCGGTGTGGGGCGCCAGATTGGCCGCCTGGGCCTGGACGGCCTGGGCCCTGCCGATCTCGCCGCCATCGGCAGTCACCGCACTGTTGAGGGCCATGTTCTGGGGCTTGAACGGCACCACGCTGACACCCTGGCGCCGCAGCCAACGGCACAGGGCCGTCACCAGGGTGCTCTTGCCGGCATCCGAGGTGGTGCCTTGAACCATCAGAGTGCTCATGGATATTCCTTGCGATAGGCCTGCAGCGCCTGTTCCAGGCGATCCCAATCGGCCTCCTCGGCGGGCAGGCCGAAGCGCAGACTGCTGTTATGAGTGAACAGCCGCAGGAGAATGCCGCGGCGCGCCATGAAGTGATAAAGCGATTCGGCCTCGGCACTGATCAGCCACTGAAACAGCGCGCAACCGCCCTGGGGCTTGAGACCATGGCGCTCGAGGACTTCAACCAGACGCTCGCTCGCCGCTTCGCTGCGCAACCTTTGCCGGGCGTGCCCCTGGGTATCGCGCAGGCAGGCCTGCCCCACCACCCGGGTCGGCCCGCTGACCGCCCAGGGTCCGACCTGCTCCGCCAGCAGTTTGAGCAGCCGGCGCTCGGCCAGGACAAAACCCAGACGTACTCCGGCCAGGCCAAAGAACTTGCCGAACGAACGCAACACAATCAGCCCCACCTGATGGGCGTGGCGAGCCAGGCTCAGGTGCGAGGTGTTGTCCATGAAGGCTTCGTCCACCACCAGCCAGCCGCCGCGCTGAGCCAGGCGCGCGTGCCAGTCCAGCAGGCGCTCCGGGGTCAGGCTCAGGCCGGTAGGGTTGTTCGGGTTGACCACCACCAGCACATCGAGGCTGTCGAGGAAGAAATCCACTTCCTGCTCCAGCACTTCGCGTACCCGGTAGCCGCTGCGGCGCCAGGCTTCGGCGTGCTCGGCATAACAGGGCGACAGCACACCGACCTTGCCCGCTCGACGCAAGCGCGGCAGCAACTGGATTGCTGCCTGGGAGCCGGCCACCGGCAGCACTTCACTGGCGCCATAGTATTCGCGGGCCGCCTGTTCCAGTCCGTCATCGGTTTCCGGCAGGCGCGCCCAGGCACGCAGCGCAATGGGCGGCAGGGGAAACGGCCAGGGCGCCAACCCGCTGGACAAGTCCAGCCAGGCATCTTCGGCAATCCCGTATTGCTCGGCCGCCTTGCGCAGTCGTCCGCCGTGCTCAAGCATAGAATTCAGCCCCCAGGCAAAGAATCAGCAGCCACAGCCAGACACCCCGCTGCACCAGCTGCCAGCCACGATCAATGGAACCGGCACTGGCCGGCTCGCCTTCACCCAGTTGCGGGCGCTGATGCAGCTCACCGTGATAAATCGCTGCGCCACCCAGCTCCACTCCCAGGGCGCCCGCCCCGGCCGCCATCACCGGGCCAGCATTCGGGCTGTCCCAGGTCGGGCCCTGGCGGTGCCAGCACTTGAGTGCCAGCCGGGTCTTGCCCAGCAAGGCGTAAGTCAGGGCCACCAGGCGCGCGGGAATGTAATTGAGCAGGTCGTCAATCTTCGCCGCAGCCCAGCCAAAACGTTCGAAGCGCTCGTTGCGGTAGCCCCACATCGCATCCAGGGTATTGCTCAGACGGTAGAGCACCACCCCGGGCGCGCCGGCCACGGCAAACCAGAACAGCGCGGCGAACACCGCATCGCTGCCGTTTTCCAGCACCGATTCGGTGGCCGCGCGGGCCACTTCGGTGGCGTCCAGCTCGCTGGTCTGGCGACTCACCAGAAACCCCACCCGGCGGCGCGCTTCTTCCAGATCGTCACTGCGCAACGCCTGGGCCACCGGCTCCACATGCTCGCCGAGGCTGCGCAGGCCCAAGGCGCAGTACAACGCCAGGATTTCCACCAGCCAGCCGACGTAGGGCAACCAGGACAGCGCTGTGGCCACCAGGGTCAGGGGCACCACCGCCAGCACCCAGGCGGTGACGCCATGGCTGCGCCAGCCACGGCCGGCGGAGTTGAAACGTTGCTCGATACGATCGGCCACACGGCCGAACGCCACCAGCGGATGCCAGCGCCTGGGTTCGCCCAGCAGCGCATCCAGCGCGACCCCGGCGACACTCAGCAAGGCCACACTCATTGACTCACTCCCCAGTAATTCTCATACAACAACTCACTCAGCGGCCGCGGTTGCGCCCAGCCTTCCAGTGCCAGCATCGGCGCCGGGTAGAATTCGGTGACCGGGCCCAGGCACAGCACGGCCACGGGCTTGGCACCTGCCGGCAGCCCCAGCAGATCGGCCAGGGCCTGAGGATCGAACAAAGACACCCACCCCATTCCAAGGCCTTCGCTGCGGGCTGCCAGCCACAGGTTCTGGATGGCGCAGGACAGGGACGCCAGGTCCATCTCCGGCAGGGTCCGACGGCCGAAGATGTGTCGTTCGCGGTCATCCATCAAGGCGGCCACCAGCACCTCGGCACAATCGTTGATGCCTTCGACCTTGAGCTTCATGAACTCGTCGGAACGCTCACCCAGGGCTTGGGCGGTGCGCACCCGCTCCGCCTCCACCAACTGCTGGATGTGCTTGCGCAACAGCCGGTCGCTGATGCGAATAAAACGCCAGGGCTGCATCAAGCCGACACTGGGCGCCTGATGCGCTGCTTCCAGCAAGCGCCGCAGCACTGCCGGCTCGACACTGCCACCCGCGAAATGACGCATGTCGCGGCGCTCGGCGATGGCCCGGTAGACCCCCTCGCGCTGCGCCTCAGAGAACCCCTGCTCACTCACCCGCCACGCCCTCGGCTAAAACCGGCTGAACAGGCGCGCCCGGCGCAAACAACGCCGCCACCGCCGCCGGATTGGACGGGAAATAGAAGTGCACGTAAGAGGCCGTCATCCGCCCCTGGCGATACACCGCTTCCGCGCCGCGCCCGCCGTTGGGGCTGAGCCCACGAGCGATGGGCAGCAGCTCGGTGCTGGTCAGGGAATGGTGATAGGTGTGGCCGCGCAGACTGCCTTCGGGCAAATCCACCGCCTGCAAGGCCAGTGCCGCCAGGCGCTTCTGCATTACCGCATCTCCGGGCAGCAGGCCCAGGAGCTCGGCACGCTGGCCTTCGACATCGGTCAGGGAGTCCAGCAGGTAGAGCATGCCGCCGCACTCGGCGAGCAGCGGCTTGCCGGCCGCGTGATGGGCACGAATGGCCTGCAGCATGCTGCTGTTGCGGGCCAGGGCCTGATGGTGCAATTCGGGATAGCCGCCGGGCAGGTACAGGCTGTCCGCGTCGGGCAGCTGGGTATCGTGGATCGGCGAGAAGAAGCTCAACTGCGCCCCCATGGCTCGCAACAGATCGAGGCTGGCGCCATAGGTGAAGGCAAACGCCTCGTCCCGCGCCACGGCAATCCGCACGCCCTTGAGCAGTGGCGCGCAAGCCACCGGCGTGGGTGCAGCAAAACTCACCGCTGGCGGCAGTTCCACCTGGCAACTGCTGGCCAGGGCCTCGGCGGCGGCATCCAGGCGCAGGTCCAGATCATTCAGCTCGCTGGCCTGCACCAGCCCCAGATGGCGGCTGGGCAGCTCGATATCGGTTTCCCGGGACAAGGCGCCATACCAGCGCAAGCCTTCCGTCAGGCTGCCTTCCAGCAACTGCGCATGGCGCAGGGTACCAACCCGGTTGGCCAGCACCCCGGCAAACGGCAGGTCCGGCTGGTAGCGCGCCAGGCCCAGAGCCAGGGCGCCGAAGGTCTGGGCCATGGCGGTGCCATCGATCACCCCCAGCACCGGCACGCCGAAATGCCGCGCCAGATCGGCGCTGGAAGGGGTGCCATCGAACAGGCCCATGACCCCCTCGATCAGAATCAGGTCGGCCTCTCCCGCCGCCTCCCAGAGCAGACGGCGGCTTTCCTGCTCGCCCACCATCCACATGTCCAACTGGTACACCGCGGCACCACTGGCGCGCTCAAGAATCATCGGGTCGAGGAAATCCGGGCCGCACTTGAAGACCCGGACCTTGCGCCCCCGGTTGCGGTGCAAGCGGGCAAGGGCCGCGGTCACCGTGGTCTTGCCCTGGCCGGAAGCCGGTGCGGCGATCAACACTGCCGGGCAATGACGAACATCAGTCATGAATTCACGCTCACAGCTCGACACCTTTCTGCGCCTTGATCCCGGCCTGGAAGGCGTGCTTGACCATGCCCATCTCGGTCACGGTATCGGCCAGCTCGATCATCTCCGGCTTGGCGCCGCGACCGGTCACTACCACATGCTGCATGGGCGGACGTGCCTGCAGGTCACTGAGCACCTGATCCAGGTCCAGGTAGCCGTGCTTGAGGGCAATGTTCAGCTCGTCGAGCACCACCAGGCCAATATCCGGGTTGCTCAGCAACTCCCTGGAAACCGCCCAGGCGGCTTCAGCAGCAGCAATATCGCGCTGGCGATCCTGGGTTTCCCAGGTAAAGCCTTCCCCCATCACGTGAAAGCGCACCTGCTCGGGGAAACGCCGGAAGAACAGTTCTTCGCCGGTGCTGTTACGCCCCTTGATGAACTGCACCACGCCACACTGCATGCCGTGGCCCATGGACCGCGCCAGCATGCCGAAGGCCGAGCTGCTCTTGCCCTTGCCGTTGCCGGTCAATACCAGCAGCAGGCCGCATTCGTTGGGCGAGTTGGCAATGCGTTCATCGATCACGGCTTTTTTGCGCAACATGCGCGCCAGATGGCGCTCGTCACGATCGGGGGATTCACTCATGGGGCAGCTCTCCGTTGGGGCTGGGGAACGGGGGGCAGGGAAAAGGAACAGACGGCGCTAGCCTGGCATCGCCCACCGTGATGCCGTTGGATGGATCAGGCCGGTCTCCGGGCTCATGAGCGGCATGGCTGCCGGACTGCGCGCCTTCCCGTGTCATTGACACAGTGGCGTCAGGCGCAGTCTTGACTCATCTACCGTTGCGGGGGCAGCGCCGGAATCGTCGTCGGCTCCATCACTGGAACAGACCCTGACCGGCTTCCCTGTTTCACTCTGTCGGCCACCGGCCACAGAGCACCTGAAACAAGTCGCGAAGGTTAGAGGGTTGGGGGTGGAGCGTCAATTAAAGCCGGCCGTCGCCCCCGGCACAAAACTGCACTGCATCAATAAACTGACGCCAATCTTGTGCCACACTCAGAGCAATGATATCAAATAGCCACTTTTCAGCGCCCCAGGCGCCAACCACACAACAATAAGGGGTGAGTTCGATGCAAGGCATGATCATCAGCAATCCGAAGCTAGAATTCCTGCGCCCGATGCTGGAACGCTGGTTCGATTGCATCGATCGTTACAACGCGGTTCGCGGCGATAACGAAACGCCCTACTGGTTCGACGAGCAGGCCAATCTCGGGCTGCTCAGCGCGTCGGCCTGGATGGCCGAGATGGTCAGCCTGGAACACAGCCCCAGCAGGAAACAGCAGGAAGAAGGTGCGCGCAACGCCCGCACCGACCTGTACCTGGCCACCAAGGAAGAGCGCGCCTACATCCACGCCACCCAGCGCTGGCCAAGGGTCAACAGCCTGAACCTGACCCAGGCACTGCTGGACGTTGCCCAGGACGCAAGAAAGATCAGCTACGCCAGCGACCTGAGACTGGGTTGCCTGTTCGTTGCCCCACAAAAATCCCAGCACAGCGCTACCCCGGAAGAACTCCAGGACATGCTCGACGAACTGCAGAAGGAGCACTGCTGCGCCGTGGCCTGGTACTTCCCCTATGCCTATCGCAAGCTGCACAACGAGGCCGGCCACTACCACCCGGGCGTCGCCGTGCTCTTCAAGGAGGCCCGCTGATCGGGCGGAACCATCGACTGGCTATGCTTCTCTATGACTACGACGTCCGTGCACTCATAGGGAAATTCGCATGCTCAAGCTTCAGCACAGCCTACTGATCGCCATCGCCGCCGGCCTCGCCGCCTGCGGCGAAACTTCCAGCCTGCAGGTATCCGACGGCACCGGCCCCAACCCCAAGCTGCCAGAACCTAACCCGACGCTGATCCCCACGGTCAACATCGCCCCCGCCATCGGCTGGCCGCAAGGTGCAAAACCCCAGGCCGCGGCCGGCACCCAGGTCAAGGCTTTCGCCGAGAACCTCGACCATCCACGCTGGCTCTACGTCCTGCCCAATGGCGATGTGCTGGTGGCGGAAACCAACGCCCCGCCCAAACCGGATGACAGCCAGGGCATTCGCGGCT
Organism: Pseudomonas sp. JV245A; assembly: GCF_032424515.1. Lineage (NCBI taxonomy): Bacteria > Pseudomonadati > Pseudomonadota > Gammaproteobacteria > Pseudomonadales > Pseudomonadaceae > Pseudomonas > Pseudomonas sp. JV245A. The sequence continues at coordinate 116,123 of NZ_VYKE01000001.1, read as the reverse complement.
GGATCGCCGGCAAGATCATGGGCCGTGCCGGGGCGGCCGTGCCCAGCGCCAACCGCATCACCCTGCTAAGGGACCAGGATCACGATGGTGTGGCGGAGACCCGCACAGTGTTTCTGGAGAACCTCAATTCGCCCTTTGGCATGACCCTGGTGGGCAATGACCTGTATGTGGCCGATACCGACAAGCTACTGCGCTTTCCCTATCAGAGCGGCGACACCCAGATCAGCGCAGCCGCCACCAAGGTGGTCGACCTGCCCGGCGGCACCCTCAACCATCACTGGACCAAGAACGTTATCGCCAGCAAGGACGGCAGCAAGCTCTACGTCACCGTGGGCTCCAACAGCAACGTCGGCGAAAACGGCCTGGACAAGGAGCAAGGCCGAGCGGCGATCTGGGAGGTGGACCGTGAAAGCGGCCAGCACCGCCTGTTCGCCACCGGCCTGCGCAACCCCAATGGCCTGGCCTGGGAGCCGGCCAGCGGCGCACTCTGGACCGCAGTCAACGAGCGGGACGAAATCGGCAGCGACCTGGTGCCGGACTACATCACCTCGGTCAAGGATGGCGCGTTCTATGGCTGGCCCTTCAGCTACTACGGGCAACATGTGGATGTACGGGTCAAGCCGCAGAACCTCGACCTGGTGGCCAAGGCCATCGCCCCGGACTACGCGGTAGGCCCGCACACCGCGTCGCTGGGGCTGACCTTCGCCGACGGCAGCAAGCTCCCCGCCCCCTTCACCGAAGGCGCCTTCATCGGCCAGCACGGTTCCTGGAACCGCAAACCCCATAGCGGCTACAAGGTGATTTTCGTGCCATTCAGCGCCGGCAAGCCCAATGGAGCGCCGATCGATGTGCTTAGCGGCTTTATCAATGCCGACGAGAAAGCCATGGGACGCCCGGTCGGAGTGGTGATCGACCAGCAAGGCGGGTTATTGGTGGCCGACGATGTCGGCAACAAGATCTGGCGAGTGTCCGCCGCCAAAGTCCCCTAGGCTCAACGCTTGCGGCACAGCGTCAGACCATCTCCCAGCGGCAGCAGCGACAGATCGATACGCGAGTCATCCTTCAAGGCGCGATTGAGCGCCTGGATGGCTCGGGTATCCTCGCTCAGGGAATCGGTCTCCAGCACGCGCCCGCTCCACAGGGTGTTGTCGAACACCAGCAGCCCGCCAACGCGCAGCAGGCCTAGCGCGGCCTCCAGGTAGGCCGGGTAGTTGGCCTTGTCGGCATCGATGAAGATCAGGTCGAAACAACCAAGCTGCCCCGCTCGCTCCAGGCTGGCCAGGGTATCCAGGGCCGGGGCCAGGCGCAGTTCGATGCGCTGGCCCACCCCCGCCTCCTGCCAGTAGCGCAGGGCCGTAGCGTTGTAGTCGCCGGGAATGTCGCAGCAGATCAGAGAACCGTCTTCAGGCAGCGCCTGGGCCATGCACAGGGCGCTGTAGCCGGTGAAGGTGCCGACCTCCAGCACGCGACGGGCGCCGGTCAACTTCACCAGCAACGCGAGGAACTGGCCCTGCTCGGGCGCCACCTGCCAACGGGCGGTGGGCATTGCCTGGGTTTCATCCCGCAGACGACGCAGCAGGGGCGTTTCACGCAGGGAAACGTCCAGCAGGTAATGGTAGAGGGCATCGTCGAGGTTCAGCGTCCGAGCGGTCACAGGCACCTCGACCAGAGAAGATTAGGGATTGCGCGCCAGGTGTTCTGGCTGCAGGACGCGCTTCGCGCTCAGGTAGGCCTTCTGCCAATAGGCCTTGGACAGGCTGTCGAGCTTCACCGTGCCGCCGGTAGCCGGCGCATGCACGAAGCGCCCTTCCCCCACGTAGATGCCCGCATGGCTGACCTGGGAGCCGCCATTGGTGGCGAAGAAGATCAGATCGCCGGCCTGCAGCGCGTTCTTGCCCACATCCGGCGCCTGCATGCCGATCATTTCCCGGGTTGAACGCGGCAGGGAAATACCCGCCGCATCGCGGTAGACGTAACCGATCAGGCCACTGCAGTCGAAACCGGAATCCGGGGTGTTGCCGCCCCAGCGATAAGGCGTGCCCACCAGCCCAAGGGCGCGGAACAGCACGTCTTCGGCAACCGGAGAGAAGGTTTGGGAGGAGTTGAACACCGGAGCACGCACCACAGGCGCAGGCGGCGGGGTACGGCTGGCACAGGCGCTGAGCAGCGCTGCGAGGGCAATAAGAGCAAAACGGGCTGAGGTCGACATAAGCTGGACAATCCTGATCGGGATGCGGCTTTCTCTGCCGTGGCACTGAAAACAAAACCGCGTAAGCAAGGCTTACGCGGTTAGTTTCAACAATAGATCAGGATTCTAGCGCCTACACGCCAAACTTCAAGTAAGACTTTAACTTCGCCCTACAAATAGTCCGCTTATTTGCGTGCAGTGACCACGGTTGGAGCCATGGCAAGTGCGCGCTTGGCTTCGATGAAGGTCTTGCTCCAGTAGCTATCGCCCAGGCTGTCGACCCGCACACCGCCACTGCGACGGCTGCTGGAGTGGATGAACTGGTCATCGCCCAGGTAGATACCTGCGTGGCTGACGCGCCCACGGCCGTTGGTGCTGAAGAACAGCAGATCACCCGGCTTGAGATTGTTGCGCGCTACCAGAGGCGCTTTCACGTTGATCATTTCGCGAGTGGAACGCGGCAGGTTCATGCCCGCCTCTTCACGAAACAGATAACCGATGAAACCGCTGCAATCGAAGCCGGCTTCCGAGGTACCGCCGAAACGGTAACGGGTACCGATCAGGGACATGCCGCGCTCGAGGATGCTGTCAGCCAGAACTGGCAACTGGTAAGGCTTGCTGTCAGAGAACTCTGCCAGTTCCTTTTCAGTTGCCAGCTCTTCCTGATAAACAGCGGAAGACTGGTTTTTGACGGAGACTTGAGCCTGCTGGACAGGTTGCTGCTGGGACACCGGAGTGTGGGAGGCGCAACCAAACAACAGGGTGACGAGTGCGAGAGGCACGAGGGGTGCGAAGCGATTTAGCATGGGCACGACCGTGGCTTGAAATAAAAGAAGACGCGACTATGCCTTCTATCGCCCTCATTTGCAAATTCAATCGATCAGAATGTGACTTATGAGTTTCTTCCGTACATCTAAGGCTTTAAGCCCATTTTAAGTCCGCCCACCTCTGGAAACCCTTCCAAAGGTGCGTTTTCTGGCGCCTGGAATATGCCGAAGGTTGCTCCAGAAAGCCCTGGACGCCTTGTCTTTACCAGCCCAGGGTCTCTTTCAGAAAAGGGATGGTCAGCTTGCGCTGGGCCTGCAACGAAGCCTGGTCGAGGCGCTCGAGAAGCTCGAACAGGGCACTCATGCTGCGGGTACCGCGGGTCAGGATGAAATGCCCGACCTCGTCGGTCAGATGCAGCCCCCGGCGGGATGCCCTTAGCTGCAAGGCACGCAATTTGTCTTCGTCGGAGAGCGGGCGCATCTGAAAGATCAGCGCCAGGGTCAAGCGAGACTTCAAATCCGCCAGCTTCACCGGCAACTCGCGAGGCGAGGTCGAGGCCGCGATCAACAGGCGCCGACCACTGTCGCGCAAGCGGTTGAACAGATGAAACAGCGCTTCTTCCCAATCCGCCTTGCCAGCCACTGCCTGCAGGTCATCCAGGCAGACCAGCTCGTACTGTTCCAGGTTGTCGAGAATCTCGATACCGCGATCCAGAAGCTCCGCCAGCGGCAGATACACCGCCGGCTCCCCCAACTGCTCGAAACGCAGGCACGCGGCCTGCAGCAAGTGCGTGCGGCCCACGCCATCCTTGCCCCAGAGGTAGATCAGGCTTTCGGTCCAACCGGCGTCGGCTTCGCAGAGGCGCTCGACGTAGCCGAGTGCTGCGGCATTGGCGCCTGGGTAGTAGTTGATGAAGGTGGCGTCATCACGCAGACGCACACCTAGGGGCAGCTGAATCGGTTTCATGCTGACTGAACAGTTCCAAAGGAACCGTTAGTGGCCTCTGTGTAAAGTTTGCAAAGTTTATACCCGTGACGCCGAGCGCACAATGCAGCAGACCACAAGCAAAATCAAAGGTTTGCGACAGCCAAACGCAATCGAAGGGCGCTCCTTGACAGCTACCGTGACGGCCGGCCAAGCGCCGCCAACCGTCACGAAGGCCCGCGCGCCCCTTTACAACTCGGGGTCTTCAGCACCGCTGTAGAGATCCGAATCCTTGTACAGATCATGCACATGGCGCACCAGCACCATGATCACCGCTGCCACCGGCAGCGCCAGCAGCACCCCGGTAAAACCGAACAGTTCGCCGCCGGCAAGAATGGCAAAGATCACCGCCACCGGGTGCAGGCCGATGCGATCGCCCACCAGCAACGGCGTCAGCACCATGCCCTCAAGGGCTTGCCCCACCATGAATACCGCGACAATGCCGATCATCGGATAGAGGTCGCCACCGAACTGGAACAGCCCGGCAATCAGCGCCGCGCCAATGCCGATGACAAAGCCCATATACGGCACGATTGCCGCCAGACCGGCAATCAGACCGATCAACAGCCCCAGCTCCAGCCCCACCAGCATCAGGCCCGCGGCGTAGATCACCCCGAGAGCCAGCATCACCAGCAATTGCCCGCGAACAAAAGCCCCCAGCACTTCATGGCACTCCCCGGCCAGAGACACCACCTGCTCTTCGCGGCTGCGTGGCAACAGGCTGCGGATCTTGGCCATCATCAAGTCCCAGTCCCGCAGCAGATAGAAGCTGACCACCGGGATCAGCACCAGATTGGCCAGCCAGCCAATCAGCGCCAGGCCCGAAGCCGTTGCCTGGCTCAGCACCACGCCGACGATATCGGTGGTCTGGCCCATGTGCTCGCTGATGGCCGCCTTGACCTTGTCGAACTTCCAGAAGCCGTCCGCCAGACCGAGCTTGGACTGCACCCAGGGCATGGCGCTGTGCTGGACCCAATCGAGCATCTGCGGCGCCAGTTCATAGAGCCGCACCAACTGCTTGGCCAGCATGGGCACCAGCACCAGCAGCAGGGTCATGACGATCAGGGTGAACAGGGCGAATACCGCCACCACGCCCCAGGTCCGCGACAACCCCCATTGCTCCAGCCGGTCCACCAGCGGATCGAACAGGTAGGCCAGCAACAGCGCCACCAGGAACGGACTGAGGATCGGGTGCAGCAGGTAGACGAACCCGCAGGCCAGGAGCACGACACCCAACCAGACCCAACGACGCGTATCAGCCATATACCTCTCCAGCTTCTATATAGAAGGAAACAATCTGCTACCAACGAAAACGCAGTTGGGCCTGCGGCGCCACCGGGGCGGTCCCTTCAGCGCCTTGTACAGGAGCTTGCGGCGCAGGCGCTTCACCCGCCGGAATCTCTTGCAGCTTGGCCAGCGACAGTTGCGCCCGCAGCTGCTCCGCACTGCCGTTGACGCGATAGACGATCCGATCACCGTCAACGCTCTGCAACTGCGCACCAAAAGGCTCCAGCAAGTGCCCAAGGGCCGCGTAATGCTCCAGAGTCATGCCCTGCACTTCCAGCAACTGCTCGCTGGAAGCACCAGGACGAGTGACGAAACGGGGCGCCAGACGCTGGCTCACCGCCAGCAACACCCCATCGGCCAGGGCCGCGGTATCGGCGCCCTGGACAGTGCCCTGCTCCTTCTGATCGCCCAGCCACAGCCGCCACTTGGCTTGCCATTGGCCACCTTCTTCCCGGGCATGTACCGCCAGCAACGCATCAGCACCGTAACGCTCGGAGGCTTCACGCAGCGGCGCCGGATCGGAACCTTCAAGATTCGGCGCCGTGGCGACGATCTGCTCGTTCAGATCCCCCAGCGGCAGGCGCAGGGGCAAGCCACGATGTTGAGCCGCACGCCGCAAGGGCGCCGCGCTGGCCTGGCCATCACCCACCAGGCTCGAGCCTTCGGTGGAATCACTCAGCCACCAGCCGATGATCGACGGCCGGTTGTTGCCCCAGAGCGATAGCCCGGCCTGACGCAGGGCGCGATCGGTGGTGACCGGATCGAAATCCACCTGCAGGCTTTCCGGCGGGCCGGCGTCGTAGCCGTACTGACTGATGATCTGCTGCGGGTCCTTGCGGATCGCCGCCAGCCCTGGTCCCTGGGCGGCCTTGGCGTCGCCAGTGAGGCGCAGCACCAGGGTTTCCAGGGCCCGCTGCGTGGCCTGGTCGCGCTCTTCGGGCGACTGGCTGCTCACAGGCTCACGCACTTGATACAGGCCATTGAGGGTTTCGGCATGACTCGCCAGGCTGACCAATGACAAACAGCCCACAAACAGAAATTTACCCAGACGCATGGAAGATTCCCGACGACAGAAAACGATTGAAACAGCGCACTTGAACCGCGGCGAGCAAGGCTGTGACCACAAGCCTGGGCAAAACATTCACCCGGCGCCCGATAGTTTTCGCGCTGTCATAACGATAGCCACTTGAGCGCTATACCTTATACAGGCATGGGCAGGAGCACCAACACGACCAATCGCGGTTTTTTTAACAGGATATGCCTCTCCCCGTCGGCCCGAGGATGGCCGCTGCCCCTCAAGCCTGATAAAATCGCGCGCCTTCGCAGACCGGCATCAGCTGGGCACCCAGAAACGCTTTTCCTGTGTTTCCGGCAGTCTCACTGGTTCGGTCGATACCCCTGAATCCCCCCTAAAGGCCTGGATCATGAGCAAGCAACCCTCCCTGAGCTACAAAGACGCCGGTGTAGACATCGACGCCGGTGAAGCATTGGTCGAACGCATCAAGAGCGTCGCCAAGCGCACTGCGCGCCCGGAAGTCATGGGCGGCCTGGGCGGTTTCGGCGCCCTCTGCGAAATCCCGGCCGGCTACAAGCAACCGGTGCTGGTCTCCGGCACTGACGGCGTCGGCACCAAGCTGCGCCTGGCCCTGAACCTGAACAAGCACGACAGCATCGGCATCGACCTGGTGGCCATGTGCGTCAACGACCTGGTGGTCTGCGGCGCCGAACCGCTGTTCTTTCTCGACTACTACGCCACCGGCAAGCTCAACGTCGATACCGCAGCCCAAGTGGTAACCGGCATCGGCGCTGGCTGCGAGCTGTCCGGCTGCTCCCTGGTGGGCGGCGAAACCGCTGAAATGCCCGGTATGTACGAAGGCGAAGACTACGACCTGGCCGGCTTCTGCGTAGGCGTGGTGGAAAAGGCCGAGATCATCGACGGCTCGAAAGTTGCCGCCGGCGATGCCCTGCTGGCCCTGCCCTCCTCCGGCCCGCACTCCAATGGCTACTCGCTGATCCGCAAGATCATCGAAGTCTCCGGCGCCGACATCGAAAGCATCCAGCTGGACGGCAAACCACTGACCGACCTGCTGATGGCGCCGACCCGCATCTACGTCAAGCCACTGCTGAAGCTGATCAAGGACACCGGCGCGGTCAAGGCCATGGCCCACATCACCGGTGGCGGCCTGCTGGACAACATCCCGCGTGTGCTGCCAAAAGGCGCCCAGGCCGTGGTCGACGTGGCGAGCTGGCAGCGCCCGGCGGTCTTCGACTGGCTGCAGGAAAAAGGCAACGTCGACGAGCACGAAATGCACCGCGTGCTGAACTGCGGCGTGGGCATGGTCATCTGCGTGGCCCAGGATCAGGTCGAGAACGCCCTGAAGGTCCTGCGCGAGGCGGGCGAGCAGCCATGGGTCATCGGCCAGATCGCCACCGCAGCCGAAGGCGCGGCCCAGGTCGAGCTGAAGAACCTCAAGGCTCACTGATGCAAGAGCGGATGTCGCCGACCTGTGATGTTGTGGTGCTGTTGTCCGGCACCGGCAGTAACCTGCAAGCCTTGATCGACAGCGTGCACACCGGCGACAGCCCGGTGCGCATCGCCGCCGTGATCTCCAACCGCGCTGACGCCTATGGCCTGCAGCGCGCCAAGGACGCGGGTATCGCTACCCGCTTCCTCGATCACACCGCCTTCGAAGGCCGGGAGGCCTTCGATCAGGGGCTGATCGAGCTGATCGATACCTTCCAACCCAAACTGGTGGTCCTGGCCGGATTCATGCGTATTCTCAGCGCCGGGTTCGTCCGCCACTACCAGGGCCGGCTGCTGAATATCCACCCCTCGCTGCTCCCGAAATACAAAGGGTTACACACTCATCAGCGGGCGCTGGAGGCCGGAGATACGGAGCATGGCTGCAGCGTGCACTTCGTCACCGAGGAACTCGATGGCGGCCCTCTGGTCGTACAGGCTGTGATCCCGGTAGAGTTGCACGACTCGCCGCAGAGCCTGGCGCAGCGAGTGCACGTCCAGGAACACCGGATTTACCCCATGGCCGTACGCTGGTTTGCCGAAGGTCGGCTGACGCTCGGCGATCAGGGTGCTTTACTGGATGGTCAATTACTGGCCGCCAGCGGCTATTTGATTCGAACCTAGGAGATTTTATGCGTCGCGCCCTGCTCTTCGCTTGCGCTCTGTTCGCCCTGCCGGCTGTGCAGGCGGCAGACCTTCACCCGTTCTCCGCCAGCTACACCGCCGACTGGAAGCAACTGCCCATGAGCGGCACTGCTGAACGCAGCCTGGAAAAAACCGCCAATGGTGCGTGGAAACTCAGCTTCAAGGCATCGATGATGATCGCCAGCCTGAGCGAGGAAAGCACCCTGACCCTGGACAAGGACACCCTGGTGCCCCAGTCCTATCGCTTCGAGCGTGGTGGTCTGGGCAAAGCCAAGAAAGCCGACCTGGATTTCGACTGGAAAGCCAAGATGGTCACCGGCACCGACCGTGGTGATGCGGTCAAGCTGCCGCTGAACACCGGCATGGTGGATAAATCCACCTACCAGCTGGCCCTGCAGCACGATGTGGCAGCCGGCAAGAAGACCATGAGCTATCAAGTGGTCGACGGCGGTGAAGTCGACACCTATGACTTCCGTGTCCTGGGCTCGGAGAAGGTTGACACCAAGGCTGGCCAGATCGATGCGATCAAGGTCGAGCGCGTTCGCGACCCGACACAGAGCAAACGCATCACCGTGATGTGGTTCGCCAAGGACTGGGATTACCTGCTGGTGCGCCTGCAACAGGTGGAAACCGACGGCAAGGAGTACAACATCATGCTCCTCAACGGCACCGTTGACGGCAAGACGGTCAAAGGCAGCTGAGCCGCAGCAGTCACGAAGCCTCGCGAAAGCGGGGCTTTTTTTTGCCCGGGATTTGGCTCCCCGCCCGCACAGCAAGCCCCGGCACAAGCCCTCGAAGATGAAACTTTTGTCATGAAGCGGTACGCCCTGCGGCGAAATGTCACGGTTTACGCGGGCTGCAGGATTTTCTTCGATTCTGCAAAGGTTTGTTGCAGCGCCAGGCAATTTACTTAGCAAGCTAACAAAATATATAACAGAGTCCTGCACACGCCTTGCTGCAGATCAACAGAGATTGGAGCTAGCAGATGACTGTAAAAGTAACTGAACGCGACGATTCACATATGTCCCATGAAGGCGTAGCCGCGGGTGTACGGATCTGGGATGTACATCAACAAGACATGCTGGTGGGCATGTTCCACTCCGAGAGCGACGCCCACAGCTACAAGGCTGAATTGGAAAAACTCGAGCAGAACCGCGCGCCCCAGAGCTCCTGACTCGACCTCAGTGCCGGAGTGCCGGGATCTCCACGCGGATCAACGGCCTCCCCCACAAACGACAAACCCCGCCATGAGCGGGGTTTGTCGTTATTCAAGGCTTACCACATCAGATCGTCGGGGATCTGGTAGGCCGCGTACGGATCATCTTCATCCGGCGCCTCGGTGGGCGTATTGAGCTGCACGATACGGCGCGGGTCGCGCTCCTGGATCTTCAGCGCGGCTTCCCGCGGAATCACCTCGTAGCCGCCGCCATGGTGGACGATGGCCAGGGAGCCGCTGCTCAGCTTGTTGCGCATGAGGGTATTCACCGACAGGCGCTTGACCTTCTTGTCGTCGACGAAGTTGTAGTAGTCCTCGGTGTTCAGCTTGGGCAGCCGCGACACTTCGATCAGTTGCTTGACCTGCGCCGCGCGGGCTTTCTGCTCGGCCTTTTCCTGTTGCTGACGGTTGAGCTCCTGGTCGCGCTTGACCTTCTCGGCCATGGCTTCCTGGGCCGCACGCTGCTGGGAGTCATCGAGTTCGATCTGGCCTTTGTGGGCCAGGCGCTGCTGCTTCTGCTTGTCTTTGCTGACCTGCTTGGCCTGCTTTTGGTTGACCAGCCCTGCTTTGAGCAACTGGTCGCGAAGGGAAAGGCTCATGGTGCTTACTCACTTAGGCAACGGCCTCAGCCGCAGCTGGGCAAATTCTTTTCCTGACGTTTGGCTTCGCCCCACAGGGCATCCAACTCTTCGAGGGTGCAATCTTCCATGGGACGGGCAGTGTCGCGCAATGCCTGCTCGATAAATCGGAAGCGTCGGTCGAACTTGGCGTTGGCACCGCGCAGGGCAGTTTCCGGGTCGACCTTGAGGTGCCGGGCCAGGTTGACCACGACAAACAGCAAGTCGCCGATTTCATCGGTGATCGCCGCCGCATCGTTGTCGGCCATGGCTTCCAGCACTTCATCCAGTTCTTCACGAACCTTGTCCACCACCGGCAGGGCTTCGGGCCAGTCGAAACCGACCTGGGCCGCACGCTTTTGCAACTTGGCGGCGCGGGACAAGGCCGGCAAGGCCACCGGCACATCATCGAGCAGGGACAACTGCTGGGGAGCCTCGGACTTCTCCGCGCGCTCCTCGGCCTTGATCTGCTCCCAGTGCTCCTTGACCTGGTCTTCATCGAGCCGCGGGATGTCCAGCGGCGCGTACAGGTCCCCGGTGGGAAATACATGGGGATGCCGGCGGATCAGCTTGCGCGTGATGCCGTCCACCACCGCGTCGAACTCGAAACGCCCCTCCTCCCGGGCCAGCTGGCTGTAGTACACCACCTGGAACAGCAGGTCCCCCAGCTCGCCCTGCAAGTGGTCGAAGTCGCCGCGCTCGATGGCGTCGGCCACTTCATAGGCCTCTTCCAGGGTATGGGGGACGATGCTGGCGTAGTTCTGCTTGATGTCCCACGGGCAGCCGTACTGCGGGTCGCGCAGGCGCGCCATGAGGTGGAGCAGGTCTTCAAGGCTGTACATCAGTTCATCCATTTCATACAGGCATCAGGGGGTCCGGTTGCGCCGGGTCTCGATGATGTTTGGCAACTGGGAAATCCGCCCCAACAGGCGACCCAACGCGTCCAGCCCCGGGATCTCGATAGTCAGGGACATCAACGCGGTGTTGTCCTCCTTGTTCGAGCGGGTGTTGACCGCCAGCACGTTGATCCGCTCGTTGAGCAGCACCTGGGACACATCACGCAGCAGGCCGGAACGGTCGTAGGCGCGGATGATGATATCCACCGGATAGGTCAGCACCGGCACCGGCCCCCAGCTGACCTGGATGATCCGCTCCGGCTCGCGCCCGGCCAGTTGCAGCACCGAGGCGCAGTCCTGGCGGTGAATGCTCACGCCGCGGCCCTGGGTGATGTAGCCGACGATCGCATCCCCCGGCAATGGCTGGCAGCAGCCGGCCATCTGGGTCATCAGGTTGCCCACGCCCTGGATCTGGATGTCGCCACGCTTGCCCGGCTTGTAGCCGGCAGCCTTGCGCGGAATCAACTCCAGTTGCTCGTTGCCCCGCTCCGGCTCCACCAATTGCTGGGCCAGGTTGACCAGTTGCGCCAGGCGCAGGTCCCCCGCGCCCAGGGCGGCGAACATGTCCTCGGCGATCTTCATGTTGGCCTTCTCGGCCAGCTTGTCGAAATCCACCTGTGGCAGGCCGAGTCGGCTCAGTTCGCGTTCCAGCAGGGTCTTGCCGGCGGCGACGTTCTGATCGCGGGCCTGGAGCTTGAACCAGTGGACGATCTTCGCCCGCGCCCGGGACGTGGTGACATAGCCCAGGTTCGGGTTCAGCCAGTCGCGGCTCGGCGTGCCGTGCTTGCTGGTGATGATCTCCACCTGCTCGCCGGTCTGCAGGCTGTAATTGAGCGGCACGATGCGCCCGTTGATCTTCGCGCCCCGGCAGTTGTGGCCGATCTCGGTGTGCACCCGGTAGGCGAAATCCAGCGGCGTGGCGCCCTTGGGCAGGTCGATGGCGTGACCGTCGGGGGTGAAGATGTACACCCGGTCCGGTTCGATATCCACCCGCAGCTGTTCGGCCAGACCGCCGATATCCCCCAGTTCCTCGTGCCATTCGAGCACCTGGCGCAACCAGGAGATTTTCTCTTCGTAATGGTTGGAGCCGGACTTGACGTCGGTGCCCTTGTACTTCCAGTGCGCGCAAACCCCCAGCTCCGCCTCTTCGTGCATGGCGTGGGTACGGATCTGCACTTCCAGCACCTTGCCCTCAGGGCCGATCACCGCCGTGTGCAACGAGCGGTAGCCGTTCTCCTTGGGGTTGGCGATGTAGTCGTCGAACTCTTTGGGGATGTGCCGCCACAGGGTATGCACGATGCCCAGCGCGGTGTAGCAATCGCGCATTTCCGGCACCAGCACCCGCACCGCGCGCACGTCGTAGATCTGGCTGAACTCCAGGCCCTTGCGCTGCATTTTGCGCCAGATGGAATAGATGTGCTTGGCCCGCCCACTGATGTCGGCGTTGACCCCGGTGGCCTTCAGTTCGTTCTGCAGCTGGTTCATCACGTCGCTGATGAAACGCTCGCGATCCAGGCGCCGCTCATGCAGCAGCTTGGCGATCTGCTTGTACTGCTCGGGCTCCAGGTAACGGAAGGACAGGTCTTCCAGCTCCCACTTGATATGCCCGATACCCAGGCGGTGAGCCAGGGGTGCGTAGATGTCGAAGACTTCCCGGGCAACCCGGTTGCGCTTCTCTTCGTCGGCGCTTTTTACCGCTCGAATCGCACAGGTACGCTCGGCCAGCTTGATCAGTGCAACCCGCACGTCATCTACCATGGCCACCAGCATCTTGCGCAGGTTTTCCACCTGGGCCTGGGTGCCCAGCACCAGGGACTGGCGGGGGCTGAGGCTGGCGGTAATGGCCGCCATGCGCAAGACGCCATCGATCAGCTTGGTGACCACCGGACCAAACCGCTGGCTGACCGCCGGCAACTGGATCTGGCCCTCGCGGACACCCCGGTAGAGCACCGCGGCAACCAGGGAGTCCTGATCCAGCTTAAGATCGGCGAGGATCTCGGCGATCTCCAGGCCCGTGCTGAAACTCGACACGTCCTCGGGGCTGAGATTCTTCGTTGCTATGTGCTGCAGTTCCGCCTCGCGGGCGAACTCGCAGGCTTCTTTCAAGGCTTCACGGTCCAGTGCCATGTCGACGCTGACCGTATGATCGAGCCATGCCTCGAGATTGATACTGCCGTCGGTGTTGATCGGCTGGTGCGCTCTCACCTGTACCATCTTGCTTTACCTTCCCTACGACGCACATTCAATGCGTCAAATCGCTGACCTTCAACGCTCGGGTGCGGCTCGCAGGGCCAGCGCGCCACTCCCGAAAGACCAGTCGGATTAGACAAGCCATCCTAGCTCGCTTCAAATAACGCCATGGCCTCGACATGCGCCGTCTGAGGAAACATATCGAGGATCCCGGCACGTTTTAATCTATAGCCCTGCTTGATCAGTTCGACCGTGTCACGAGCCAAAGTTGCCGGATTGCATGACACGTACACCAACCGCTTGGCACCCAGGGTCGCCAACTGGCGGACCACCTCGAAAGCACCGTCGCGGGGTGGGTCCAAGAGTACCGCAGAAAAGCCTTCATCAGCCCACTCGGCAGCGCTCAGAGGTTGGGATAAATCGGCTTGAAAAAAGCGCGTGTTATGCAAATTGTTGCTGGCGGCATTCTCCGCGGCGCGCGCCACCATGGTCGCCACGCCCTCTACCGCCACCACTTCCCGCACCTGTCGGGCCAACGGCAAGGCGAAGTTGCCCAGGCCGCAAAACAGGTCCAGCACCCGCTCATCAGCTTGCGGCGCCAGCCACTCCAGGGCCTGGGCGACCATCGCTTCATTGACTCCCGCATTGACCTGGATGAAGTCACCCGGCCGATACGCCAGGTGCAGGTCCCAGGTCTCCAGGCGGTAGCCCAGAGCCTGCGATGGATCAAAGGGTTGCGGCTCGCCTTCACCGTGCAGCCACAATTGCGCCTGATGGAAATCGCAGAAGTCCTTGAGGATCGTCAGGTCGCTGTCGGACAACGGCGCCATGTGGCGCAACAGCACCGCCAGGGCCGAACCGCTGAACAACTCCACATGCCCCAGTGCCTGAGGCTTGCTCAAGCGTCGCAGCATGGCGGGCAAACGGTTCATGACAGGTTGCAAGGCCTGTACCAGCACCGGGCAATCGTCGATGGCGACAATGTCCTGGCTACCGGCAGCGCGAAAACCCACCTCAAGTTGCTTGCCCTTGGCGTCCCAGCGCACCGCCACCCGGGCGCGGCGCCGATAGCCGAACTCGGGACCGCTCAAGGGGGCGGCCCAGGCCTCGGGCTCGACACCCGCGACCTTGGACAACTGCTCGGCGAGCATGCGCTGTTTCAGGGCAAGCTGCTCGTCATGGGGCAAATGCTGGACACTGCAACCGCCGCAACGCCCGGCATGGGCACAGGCCGCCGGGCGACGCAAATCACTGGCGTTGAAGATGCGCTCGGCACGGGCCTCCACCACTTTGCCGTGGCTGCCCAACACCCGAGCTTCGACTTCTTCACCGGCCAGGGCACCGCTGACAAACCAGGTACGCCCTTCGACAAAGGCAATGCCACGGCCGTCGTTGGCCAGACGCTGAATCGTCAAACGCTGTTTCTTGCCCACCGGAATCTGTGGCGCCCGGCTACCGCCCGCCGGCTGGAAGCGCAGGCCTCTATCGTGCTTAGCCATCAATTGGGCGCATCGAAAATGCCGGTCGACAGGTAACGATCGCCACGGTCGCAGATGATCGCGACCATGACCGCGTTTTCCACTTCCCGGGACAGGCGCAGCATCGCTGCCACCGCACCGCCGGAAGAGACGCCACAGAAGATCCCTTCTTCACGGGCCAGGCGCCGAGTCACGTCTTCGGCCTCGCTCTGGGCCATGTCGACGATCCGGTCGACCCGACTGGCCTGGTAGATCTTCGGCAGGTATTGCTCGGGCCAGCGGCGAATGCCGGGAATGGCCGAGCCTTCCATCGGCTGCAGACCGACGATCTGCACCGCCGGGTTCTGCTCCTTCAGGTAACGCGAGGTGCCCATGATGGTGCCGGTGGTGCCCATCGAGCTGATGAAGTGGGTAATGCTGCCCTGGGTCTGGCGCCAGATTTCCGGGCCGGTGCCGCTGTAGTGGGCCTCAGGGTTGTCGCCGTTGGCGAACTGGTCGAGCACCTTGCCGCGGCCTTCGGCCTGCATCCGCTCGGCCAGGTCACGGGCGCCTTCCATGCCTTCTTCTTGGCTGACCAGAATCAACTCGGCGCCGTAGGCGGTCATCGCCGCCTTGCGCTCGGCGCTGGAGTTGTCGGGCATGATCAGGATCATCTTGTAGCCCTTGATCGCTGCAGCCATGGCCAGGGCGATGCCGGTATTGCCCGAGGTCGCTTCGATCAGGGTATCGCCGGCCTGGATCTGCCCGCGCAACTCGGCGCGGGTGATCATCGACAGTGCCGGACGGTCCTTGACCGAACCCGCCGGGTTGTTGCCCTCGAGCTTTAGCAGCAGGGTATTGCTGGTGGCGCCGGGCAGGCGCTGCAGGCGGACCAGGGGGGTGTTGCCGACGCAATCGGCGATGGTTGGGTACTGCAAGGTCATGGCGTATTCGCAATCCAGACTGCGGGGGCGCCTATCATACCGGCAAACGACCGAGCGCCATATCACGCAAAGTGCGAGCCTTATGGCTTATTGGAATAAGGCAGCCCAGGGCAAGCCTCAGGCCGCCAGCAGGCGCACGTGGATGCGCAAGCCCTGAGCCAGGTTCTGCGCCCACAACTGCCCACCCTGACGCCCTACGGCATTGCGGGCGATGCTCAGGCCCAGGCCGAAACCGCCATCCCCCGGTCGCGACCCATCCAGACGAGTGAAGGGGGCGAAGATCCTTTCCAGATCCTCTTCAGCCACCCCCGGCCCTTCGTCATCCAGCCACAGGTGCCAGTACTTGCCGTCGCGCTGGCCTCCGAGGCTGACCCGTGCTCCGGCCGGAGAATGCCGAATAGCGTTGCGCAGGATGTTTTCCAGGGCCTGGGCCAGGGTATTGAGGTGCCCGCGAACCCAGCAATCGGCCTCCAGCTCGCAACGCAGCTGCTGCGCGGACCAGCCACTCTCGAAGCAGGCATTTTCGCTGAGCATCTCCCACAACGCCTGGACCTGGATCTGCTCTTGCGGCAGTGGCGCACGCTCGGTGTCCAGCCAGGCCAGTTGCAGGCTGTCCTCCACCAGGCGCTGCATGCCGTCGACCTCCCGCGCCAAGCGTTCGCGCAGCGCGGCAAGATCACGCTCGCCATCGCAGGCCACGCGCAGGCGGCTCAGAGGGGTGCGCAACTCGTGGGACAGGTCCCGCAACAACTGCTGCTGCACCGCCACGGTACTCTGCAGACGTTCGGACATCTGATCGAACGCCCGTCCCAGTTCGCCCAGCTCGTCCCGACGCTGAGTGGTTTCACTGGACAGCCGCACGTTCAACTGCTCCGCCCGCCAGGCGTTGGCTTGCTCGCGCAACTGGTTCAGCGGCACTACCAGCAAGCGATACAGGCCGACACACAGCAACAAGGTAAACAGCCCGGGAATCACCCCATTGGTGATCACCTGCCAGAACACCCGGTAGCGCCCCGGCATGAAACGTTGTGGCAACTCGATCACCAGGCTGCCCAGGGACGGATCCTCGGGAAAGGGTACTTTCAGCCACGGCAGGCCCCGGGCATGCCGGCTCACCGGCCAGTCGGCACCGCGCAGGAACGTCAGGCGCTGGGCCTCCGCCGGCGTCAACGGGTAGCTGCTCAGGGATTGCAGGTCACTGCCAATCACGCCGATCCAGGTTTTCTCGCGGCTGGCGATCTGCTGGATCCAGGCATCGACACCGGCACTCTGGCCGCCCTTCCAGGCCTGCTCGGCCTCGCGGGCGTAGCTGCCCAAGGTGGCTCTGGCCTCATCGGAGAGGTAGAGGTTCTTCTGCTCCACATAACGCCCCCAGGACCAGCTCAGCCAGATCATCAACAGGCAGAAAGCTACCAACAGGCACGCCAGCTTCCAGAACAGCGAATGCCGCCCCGGCAGATCAGACCAGTTCATCTAAGGCGCTCAGCACATAACCCTTGCCCCACACGGTTCGCAGCTCACGCTCGCTGTAGCCCAGCGCCTTGAGCTTGCGGCGGATCTGGCTGACATGCATGTCCAGGCTGCGGTCGTGGGCCGCATAACCGCGTTGCAGTACATGCTGATAAAGGAAGGCCTTGCTCAACACCTCGTCGCCATTGCGGTGCAAGGTATCCAGCAGGCGGTATTCACTGCGGGTCAGGCCGGCCCATTGCTCGGCAAAGAACACGTCGCTGCGCTCATCGTCGAAGCGCAGGCTCTGGGCCAGGCTGACGGGTACCGGCGGCGTCGGTCGCCGGTCCAGGGCGACCCGGCGCAGGATGGCCTCGATGCGCACACGCAGCTCGGCCATGCTGAATGGCTTGGGCAGGTAATCGTCGGCCCCCAGGCGGAAACCGCTGATTCGGTCGGCTTCCGCTCCCAGGGCGGACATCAGCAGCACCGGCGTGGAATGGCTCTGGCGAAAGTGCGTGAGCACTTCCAGGCCATCCATTCCGGGCAACAGGATATCCAGCAGCACCACATCGAAAGGTCGGCGCCGGGCAATGCCCAGCCCTTCCAGGCCGTTCTGGCACCAGGTCACGGCAAAGCCACAATGCTCCAGTTGCTCGCGCACGTAGGCACCCAGCACCGGGTCATCTTCAATGGTCAGAATACGTGGCGGCTCAACAGATACGGGAGTCATTGACTTCTGCAAGTGATTCTCAGTTGGGCGATTATTCAAGATTGCCCGGATCGCGGCAACCAGTGCCTTGGTCGCAGCCGGGCTTCAGGCATTTCAGGCGACGGCCGCCCTAGCGCAATTTGCCAAGATCAGCCCCCGGCAAATCGTTACACTGCGCAGGTGGCGCATCACGGACGTGCCCGTAGACCTTTCAAAACAGCGTGGAAGCAGGAGAGTTGCGTGCTCAAGAAACTGGGAATCAAAGGCCGCGTACTGTTGCTGACCTTGTTGCCAACCAGCCTGATGGCTTTGGTGCTGGGCGGCTACTTCACCTGGATGCAGCTCTCGGACCTGCAGACCCAGCTCCTGCAGCGTGGCGAGATGATCGCGGAACAACTGGCCTCCCTGGTGGCCCCGGCCATGGGCAACCACAACACCCAGATGCTCGAGCGCATTGCCACCCAGGCGCTGGAACAGCAAGACGTGCGCGCCGTATCGCTCCTTGCCCCGGATCGCAGCCTGCTGGCCCATGCCGGCCCCAGCATGCTCAACCCGCCTCCCGCCGGTAACAGCAGCCACATGATGCAACGCTCCGGCAGCGACGCGACCCGCTATCAACTGCCGGTCTTCGGCCGGCACCGCAACCTGGCCGGCGACCTGATTCCCGATGAGTCC
This sequence comes from Pseudomonas sp. JV245A, assembly GCF_032424515.1. NCBI lineage: Bacteria > Pseudomonadati > Pseudomonadota > Gammaproteobacteria > Pseudomonadales > Pseudomonadaceae > Pseudomonas > Pseudomonas sp. JV245A. The sequence goes on along the minus strand of NZ_VYKE01000001.1, from coordinate 97,574 downwards.
GACCGCCTGCTGGGCTGGGTGGAACTGGAGCTGTCCCACAGTGGCATGCTGCTGCGCGGCTACCGCAGCCTGTTCGCCAGCCTGCTGTTGATTGCCGCCGGGCTGGCCGGCACCGCCCTACTGGCAGTGCGCATGGGCCGCACCATCAACAACCCGCTGACCCAGATCAAGCAGGCCGTGGCGCAACTCAAGGACGGCAACCTGGAAACCCGCCTGCCACCCCTGGGCAGCCAGGAGCTGGATGAGCTGGCCTCGGGCATCAACCGCATGGCCAGCACCCTGCAGAATGCCCAGGAAGAATTGCAGCACAGCATCGACCAGGCCACCGAAGACGTGCGCCAGAACCTGGAAACCATCGAGATCCAGAACATCGAGCTGGACCTGGCGCGCAAGGAGGCCCTGGAGGCCAGCCGGATCAAGTCGGAATTTCTGGCCAACATGAGCCATGAAATCCGTACACCGCTCAACGGCATTCTCGGTTTCACCCACCTGTTGCAGAAAAGCGAGCTGACACCACGCCAACTGGACTACCTGGGCACCATCGAGAAATCCGCCGACAGCCTGTTGGGCATCATCAACGAGATCCTCGACTTCTCGAAAATCGAAGCCGGCAAACTGGTGCTCGACAGCATCCCGTTCAACCTGCGGGACTTGCTGCAAGACACCCTGACCATCCTCGCCCCAGCCGCCCACGCCAAGCAGCTGGAACTGGTGAGCCTGGTCTATCGCGATACGCCGCTGTCGCTGGTGGGCGACCCGCTGCGGCTCAAGCAGATTCTTACCAACCTGGTGAGCAACGCCATCAAGTTCACCCGCGAAGGCACTATCGTCGCCCGGGCCATGCTGGAAGAAGAACACGAAGACAGCGTGCAACTGCGCATCAGCATCCAGGACACCGGTATCGGCCTGTCGAACCAGGATGTGCGCGCCCTGTTCCAGGCCTTCAGCCAGGCTGACAACTCGCTGTCGCGGCAACCCGGCGGCACGGGGCTTGGGCTGGTGATTTCCAAGCGCCTGATCGAACAGATGGGCGGCGAGATCGGTGTCGACAGCACCCCGGGCGAAGGTTCGGAGTTCTGGATCAGCCTCAACCTGCCGAAAACCCGCGACGACGCCGAGGACCTGCCCGGCCCGCCGCTGCTGGGGCGGCGCGTGGCGGTATTGGAAAACCACGAACTGGCGCGCCAGGCCTTGCAACACCAGTTGGAGGACTGCGGCCTGGAGGTGACCCCGTTCAATACCCTGGAGGCCCTGACCAACGGCATTACCGGCGTGCACCAGAGCGAACAGGCCATCGACCTGGCGGTATTGGGCATCACCACCAACGACATGTCGCCTGAACGCCTGAGCCAGCATATCTGGGACCTCGAACACCTGGGCTGCAAGGTCCTGGTACTGTGCCCGACCACCGAACAGACACTGTTCCATCTGTCAGTGCCTAACCCTCACAGCCAGCTGCAGGCCAAGCCCGCGTGCACCCGCAAGCTGCGCCGGGCCCTGTCCGACCTGGTGACCCCGCGCCGGGCTCGCAGCGAACCGGAGGAAACCCTTTCCAGCCGCGCGCCGCGAGTGCTGTGTGTCGATGACAACCCGGCCAATCTGCTGCTGATCCAGACCCTGCTGGAGGACATGGGCGCCAAGGTGCTGGCGGTGGACAACGGTTACGCCGCGCTGAACGCGATCCAGACCGAACCCTTCGACCTGGTAATGATGGACGTGCAGATGCCCGGCATGGACGGCCGGCAGAGTACCGAGGCGATCCGCCAGTGGGAAAGCGAGCGACACGGTACGCCGCTGCCCATCGTCGCCCTTACCGCCCACGCCATGGCCAACGAGAAGCGCGCCCTGCTGCAAAGCGGCATGGACGACTACCTGACCAAGCCCATCAGTGAGCGCCAACTGGCCCAGGTGGTGCTGAAATGGACCGGCCTGGCCCTGCGCAACCAGGGCCCGGAGCGGGCCAGCGAGCGCCCGGAACTGGGGCTGGAACTGCAGGTACTGGATCAGGACGAAGGCCTGCGCCTGGCCGCCGGCAAGGCCGATCTGGCGGCGGACATGCTGGCCATGTTGCTGGCGTCCCTGGACGCCGACCGCGAAGCCATCAAGGCAGCGCGGGCCGCCAATGACCAGAACGCCCTGATCGAACGGGTCCACCGCCTGCACGGTGCCACCCGCTACTGCGGCGTGCCGCAATTGCGCGCCGCCTGCCAGCGCAGCGAGACCCTACTCAAGCAGGAAGATGCCAAAGCCTTTGCCGCCCTGGATGAACTGGACCACGCCATCGGCCGCCTGGCTGCCGAAGCGCGGACCAACGCCTGACCCAGGGCAAGACCTGCCCGGCGCCCAGCCGCCATGCTGGGCGCCCCGAACAAGGATGCAGCCATGCGTACGATTCTTTTCAGCAGCCAGAACTACGACCGCGAGAGTTTCCTCGGCGCTCAACTGCCAGCAGGCATCGAACTGCAATTCCAGGCCGCACGCCTGAGCCTGGATACCGCCGCCCTGGCTGAACGCCATGAAGTGGTCTGTGCCTTTATCAACGACGACCTCAGTGCCCCGGTACTGGAACAACTGGCTGCCGGTGGCACCCGCCTGATCGCTCTGCGCTCGGCCGGTTACAACCACGTCGACCTGAGCGCGGCCCAGCGCCTGGGGCTGGATGTGGTACGGGTCCCGGCCTATTCCCCCCATGCGGTCGCCGAACATGCCGTGGCCCTGATCCTGGCGCTCAACCGCCGCCTGCACCGGGCCTACAACCGCACCCGCGAAGGCGACTTCACCCTGCACGGCCTGACCGGCTTCGACCTGGTGGGCAAGACCGTGGGCATTGTCGGCACCGGCCAGATCGGCGCCACCTTCGCCCGGATCATGGCCGGCTTCGGCTGCCAGCTGCTGGCGTACGACCCCTTCCCCAATCCCGCCGTAGAAGCCCTCGGTGCCCGTTACCTGGACCTGCCCGAGCTGCTGGCCCAATCACAGATCATCAGCCTGCACTGCCCGTTGACCGAGGACAGCCGTTACCTGATCAACCAGCAGAGCCTGGCCCACATGCAACCGGGAGCAATGCTGATCAACACCGGGCGTGGCGGCCTGGTGGACACCCCGGCGCTGATCGAGGCGCTCAAGAGCGGCCAACTGGGCTACCTGGGGCTGGATGTCTATGAAGAAGAGGCGCAATTGTTCTTCGAGGACCGCTCCGATCTACCCCTGCAGGATGACGTGCTGGCGCGGCTGCTGACCTTTCCCAACGTCATAGTCACTGCGCACCAGGCGTTCCTGACCCGCGAAGCCCTGGCGGCCATCGCCGAGACCACCTTGCACAACATCGCCAGCTGGGCAGCTGGCCAGCCGCAGAACCGGGTCCACGGCTGAAATCCGCGCCACGGGCTGATCGAAGGTCACCTGCCTGCAACCTGCGCCGCAGGGGCCCGTGCTAGCATACGCGGCAGATTTGGAGGACCCATGGTCGAACACGATTTCCGCTACAACCTGATGAACCCGCAACACACCCTGATCGAATGCCGTGCCCTGGTGCCCGGCCGCTATCAAGTCACCGGCAACGGTGGCTCGATCCGTACCGACGACGTGCTTCTGGTCACCCTCAAGGGCAGCAAGGACCTCTCCATGCGCCTGACCGTGGACACCGTGCGCCACTTGATCAACCCCGTCGGCCAGTGGGTCGCCGTGGCGCGTGGCCCGGTATTCGGCGAACTGGCGATCCACCAGTGGCAGGTCAATTGCGACAGCTGCGACGCCACCCTGGACTTCGAGTTCGCAGTGGATGCCAAGCTGGGCAGCAAGGCCCAGAAGCCTGCCGCCAGCGCGCGCATTGCCGAGCTCGGCTGGCGTAGCGAGGGTGAGCATCACCGCTGCCCGAAATGCCAGCAGGCCGGCCAATGAAACGCCTGATGCTGGCTGCGGCGCTGGGGGCCGGCCTGCTGGGCTGCGCCGCCGAACCGCTGAAGCTGCAGCAGGACCGCAGTTACGTCCTGGAATGGATTGGCGAGCGTCCGCTGATCGATTACAGCCACCTGACCATCACCCTCGGCGAGGACGGTCGGGCCTATGGCAATGGCGGCTGCAACCACTGGTTCGCGCCCTACACCCTGGACGGCGAAAAACTCAGCTTCGGCAAGGTCGGCAGCACCCGCAAACTCTGTGCACCGGCGTTGATGGAGCAGGAGCGGCGCTTCCTTCAGGCGCTGGAAACCGTTGAGCGCTGGGACATCTCGCCGATCGAGCAGGTGCGGTTCTGGCCTGCCGAGGGCAAGCCGTTGCGCTGGTGGCTGGAAGAAGGCTGATAGTGCGCTAGCCGCTGCCGAGCCCGCGAGGCTGCGAACGGGACTCCAGGATGTTCCTGGATGAATCTCTGGCGAGTTTCAGGCCCCCTGCGTCACTTGGGGGCGCTCGCACTGCGCGGCAGCGGCTCCAGATCCTCGCGCCCTCAATGCCCGCGCAAGGCCTGCAGTTTCGCCAGCACACCGGCTGCAGTCTGCTCGCCCATCATCTGCTCACGTACCTTGCCCTTGTCGTCGATGATGTAGGTCACCGGCAGCGCCTCGCTGCGTGGCAGATCGAAGAGCTCCGCGGGGTTCCGTGCCAGCACGGTGAACTTGATCCCCAGCTTCTCGCTGGCGCTCTTTAGCTCTTCACCCTGCACATTGTCGAAGTTGACCCCCATCACCGATGCCGACTGCCCCTTGAGCTGCTCGTTCAGGGCGTTGAGTTCCGGGATCTCGGTACGGCAAGGCCCGCACCACTCGGCCCAGTAGTTGAGCACCAGCCACTGCTTGTCGATACGCTCGGCGGCGACTTTCTGGCCATACTGGTCGACCCCGTAGTCATTGCCACAACCGCCCAGCAGCAGGGTTGTGATGATCGCCAATACCGCCGCCAATTGCCTTGCCATGCGCTGTTTCCTGTCTTGAAAGATGTCTTGAAAAATAACCGTCGACCCAGGGTCGCTGCGACCTAACGACTCCCAAGGTTCAGGAGTGCCCGTCGCGCGGGTAGAATAGCCGCCACCTTACGCAAGATGCGACCCGCACATGACCGATCTGACGCTTTATCACAACCCGCGCTGCTCGAAATCCCGCGGTGCGCTGGAACTTCTGGAACAACGCGGCCTGGCCCCGACCGTGGTCCGCTACCTGGAAACCCCACTGGATGCCGCCCAGTTGCGCAGCCTTCTGGCCAAGCTCGGCCTCAGCGCGCGCCAGCTATTGCGCACCGGCGAGGACGAGTACAAGACCCTCAACCTGGCCGACCCGAGCCTCAGCGAAGAGCAACTGGTCGCCGCCATTGCCCAGCACCCGAAACTCATGGAGCGGCCGATTCTCGAAGCCGGCGACAAGGCCATCATTGGCCGGCCGCCGGAGAACGTGCTGGAGATCCTGCCTTGAGCGCGCCCTATATCCTGGTCCTGTACTACAGCCGCAACGGCTCGACCAACGAGATGGCCCGGCAGATCGCCCGCGGCGTCGAGCAGGCCGGCCTGGAGGCTCGTCTGCGCACTGTCCCGGCGATCTCCGCGGAATGCGAGGCGGTCACCCCGGACATCCCCGACAGCGGCGCCCTGTACGCCAGCCTCGACGATCTGAAGCACTGCTCAGGCCTGGCCCTGGGCAGCCCGACCCGCTTCGGCAACATGGCAGCGCCGCTGAAGTATTTTCTCGACGGTACCAGCAACCTCTGGCTGACCGGTGCCCTGGTGGGCAAGCCTGCCGGCGTGTTCACCTCGACCGCCAGCCTGCATGGCGGCCAGGAAGCCACCCTGCTATCGATGATGCTGCCATTGCTGCATCACGGCATGCTGATCACCGGCCTGCCCTACAGCGAGTCGGCCCTGCTGGAAACCCGCGGTGGCGGCACCCCGTATGGCGCCAGCCACCATGCCGGAGCAGATGGCAAGAGCCCACTGGACGAACACGAGATTGCACTGTGCCGGGCCCTGGGCCTGCGTCTGGCGAAAACCGCCCTGCGACTGGAGAACGGCCGTGGCTAAGAAGCCGAAGATCCTGCCCCCGGTGGAATGGCTGGAGCCCCGGGTCCGCCTGATGCGAATCCTCAGCCTGGTCTGCTTCTTCGGCCTGGTGGGGCTGCTTTGCGGGTATTACCTGCTGGTGGCCGATCTGCACGGTGCCCGCCCCTGGGTCATCCTGCTGATCGAGCTGGTGCCGCTGCTGCTGATGGCCCCCGGCATGCTCAGCGGCAGTGCCCGTGGCCATTCGTGGATGTGCTTCGTGGTCAACCTGTACTTCATCAAGGGCGCCCTGGCGGCCTACGACCCGAACCGCCAAATGTTCGGCCTGCTGGAGATGTTCGCCAGCCTGGCCGTGTTCACTTCGGCGCTGCTCTACGTGCGCTGGCGCTTCCAGCTTGATCGCCGGCTCGCGGGCGAAGGCGCCAGCCCGGCCTGAATCCGCTCCAGGTTCCCCGGCCCCCGGGGAACTTGTAATGCCGCCAAAGGCCCCAACCTTGGTCAACAGACTTTCCGACCCTCCCGACCGTCCCGGAGCAGGCATGCACGATTACAAATGGCTGAATGAATACTGTCTCAACCGCTTCGGTTCCGCTGCAGCCCTGGAAGCCCAGTTGCCCACCCCGGCCAGCGACGATTACCTGCGCGCATTGAGCGCCGACCGCTACCTCTCGACCCTGGCCCTGCGGGTTTTCCGCGCCGGCCTCAAACACAGCCTGGTGGACGCCAAATGGCCGGCGTTCGAGCAGGTGTTTTTCGGCTTCGATCCGGACAAGGTGGTGCTGATGGGCGCCGAGCACCTGGAGCGGCTGATGCAGGACACGCGGATCATCCGCCACTTGGGCAAGCTCAAGAGCGTGCCGCGCAACGCGCAGATGATCCTCGATGTGCAAAAGCAGCACGGCAGCTTTGGCGCCTTCATCGCCGACTGGCCGGTGCAGGACATCACCGGGCTCTGGCAGTACCTGGCCAAACATGGCAACCAGATGGGCGGGCTGTCTGCCCCGCGCTTCCTGCGCATGGTGGGCAAGGACACCTTTATCCCCACCTGGGACGTGGTCGCGGCCCTCAATGCCCAGAACATCATCGACAAGGTGCCCAGCAGCAAACGCGACCAGGCCCTGGTGCAGGAAGTATTCAACCAATGGCAGCAGGAGAGCGGCCGGCCACTGTGCCAGCTGTCGGCAATGCTGGCCTACACCGTCAATCACTGAGCCGCCCGCTCCCCGGCATCACTTCCTGCCCGAAACAACGGGCAGGAAAACCTCCCTTCTCATGCCCGCCCTCCAGCCCAAGCTGACAATAAGCTGAACTAAACGCGAGGATTTTTCATCCGCTGTTTTTTATCGGATAAAGTTCGCCTCGCACTTGCCTCAACGATAAAAACGAAACTCCGGGAATAACCTCCCGAAGCCATCTGACGTGCATAACCGGATAACAAAGCAGCGTTCGGGCCAACAACCTGAACAAAGGCTGTCCGGTTTTAAAAGAACTGCCGTCGCCCATTCGTTTTTTTCACATTGCTTTCACTCTTCGCCCACCTGGCCCGACCTAAATTGGCCCCAGTTGCAGTGCGGGTTCCAGTGACTGCATGTCGTTCGTCTTCAACGCACCAGTTCCAACCCGAATACCCAACACTCGGCAAAAACCTACTCAGGTACACCACGTGCTCAACACCGCTGAATCCGGCACTGGCAACAAGCCCCCCCGAACCTGGCGAATCGTCGGTGGCGTCTGTGCGGCAGCCCTGGCAATCCTGGTCAGCGGCTTTGTCCTGTGGCCCATCACGCCTCGCGACCTGGGGGTCGGCAACCAGATGCAGCAGGCCAACATCTACCGTCACTGGCAAGGGGGCGAAGTGATAGTCCTGGTCCGCCATGCCGAGCGTTGTGACCGCTCCGCCAACCCCTGCCTGGGGCCCGCCGATGGCATTACCCAGCTCGGAAGCCACAGCGCCAGCGACCTGGGACGAGCCTTTCGCACCCTGGGCATGGCCGCCACCGATGTCATCAGCAGCCCCGCAACCCGCACCCGGCAAACGACGGAATTCATGTTCAACGGTGCGGCGCAGACCCAGGACTGGCTGGCCACCTGTGACGAGCATTTCCAGCAGACGATCAAGGCGCACAAGTCACTCAAGCGCAATCTGATCCTGATAACCCACAGCGACTGCATCAGCAGCCTGGAACGCCAGCTGGGCTACCCGCACGCCCTGGCCAGCGAATACACCAGCTCGCTGTTTATCACCCTGGATCCGCAAGGCCACATGCAAGTACTGGGAACCCTGGATGCGGGCAGCTGGCAGCACGTACTTGATCAACCCCTTGAGTAACTTGTAACTATTTTTAACAACATGCCAACAGACTTTATTAGGGGAAGCGACACACTTGCCGGCTAATTAATTGACTTAACAAGTTTCTGTACTAATAAGAAACGGACAGCCGCATTTATAAAAAAATTCTCAAACAAATGAATGCTGCCCGCTGAAACTTCGCGAACTTGGAAAAGCCAGCAGGTCGACAAAATTGACGCTTTGTCAGCAACCCCCAGCAAATAACGAAATCGCTATCGGCCAATGACTTCGAGGATACAAATGCACCGCACTTCGCCGCCCCCCGCTTATGGAACAAGCGCCCCGCCGTCCGGCTTTACCCTCGGCGCAAGTACAACCAGCACTCTCCAGCGCTGGGCACTTCCTCTGTTGCTCGTGGCCTTCGGCCTGTTCTACCTGCTACCTCTGACCAGCCACGGCCTGTGGATTCCCGACGAGACCCGCTACGCCCAGATCAGCCAGGAAATGCTGCTCAGTGGCGACTGGGTGGCGCCACACTTCATGGGCATCCGCTACTTCGAGAAGCCCATCGCCGGCTATTGGTTGATCGCCATCGGCCAGGCGGTCTTTGGCGACAACCTGTTCGGCGTGCGCATTGCCTCGGCCCTGAGCACCGGCCTGAGCGTACTGCTGGCCTACCTGATCACCCGCCGCATGTGGAACGACCCGCGCAAGAGCTTCGCCGCCGCCCTGCTTTATATGAGCTTCGGCCTGATTGCCGGCCAAGCCGGATACTCCAACCTTGATCCGCAGTTCACCTTGTGGGTCAACCTGAGTCTGGTAGCCCTGTGGTTCGCCCTGGACGGCCGAACCACCCGCGAACGCCTGCTGGCATGGGCCGGGCTGGGCGTCGCCTGTGGCATGGGCTTCATGACCAAGGGTTTCCTGGCCTGGCTGTTGCCGGTACTCATCGCCCTGCCCTACATGATCTGGCAACGCCGTCTGGGCGAACTGCTGCGCTACGGGCTGGTGGCCGTGCTGGTAGCGATCGGCATCAGCCTGCCCTGGGTACTGAGCATCCACGCCCACGAGCCCGACTTCTGGCGCTTCTTCTTCTGGCACGAGCACATTCGCCGCTTCGCCGCCGACAACGCCCAACATACCCGCCCCTGGTGGTTCTACCTGCCGCTGCTGGTGGCCTCCAGCCTGCCCTGGGCAGCCCTGTTGCCGGGCACATTCATGCAAGCCTGGAAAGACAAGCGCCAGGCTCCGACCGGATTCCTGCTGCTGTGGTTCCTGCTGCCCCTGGCGTTCTTCAGCCTGAGCCGCGGCAAGCTGCCAACCTACATCATGCCGTGCCTGCTGCCGCTGGCCGTGCTCATGGGCAGCGCCCTGATCGACCGTATCAACGCCAGCCAGGGCCGGAGCATCCGCATCAACAGCCTGCTCAACCTGCTGATCGGCGTGGCGGCCATGGTGGCCCTGCTGTACATCCAGCTCACCCGGCCGGTCTACGGCCACAACGAGATGCTCAGCCTGTCCCTGGTGTTCATCATGCTGATGGGCTGGATCATCGCCAACCTGCTGCCGGCCGCCCGTCCGCTGCAGTACTGGGCGGCCCCGGCCCTGGGCATCTGGTTGCTGGTGGCCCTGCTGCCGGCGGGCATGCCGGGGTTCATCGTGCATAACCAGATGCCGGACCAGTTCATCAAGGAACATATCGAGGAGCTCAGGCAGACCAAGACGCTGCTGAGCAATGACCTGGGCGCCGCCTCGGCCCTGGCCTGGCGCCTGCAACGCCCGGAGGTGACGCTGTACAACACCGAGGGCGAATTGAAATATGGCCTGGCTTATGCTGATTCGGCGCAGCGCAAGGTAAGCATGGCCGAGGTCGGGCAGTGGGTCAGCGAGGCCCGCAAACAGGGTTCGGTGGGTGTGGTGATGCGGGTCAAGGACGTGGTGGAAAGCGAGGAAGTGGCGCTGCTGCCGCCCGGAGGCAAGCGCTATGAGGAAGGCAATATGCTGGTCCTGATCCTGCCACAAAGCCAACCCTGACCCTGGGTACCCTTGTAACGACAGCGCCGACCACGGTTGGCGCTGGCTTTTCTTCACGCTTCGATGCCCTGGATGGCTGCGACTTTTCCCACCGCCGCTCTGGAAATCCATCTATGAATCTGTTTCGCAGCGAACGCGGGGCCCTAGCCCTGCTGCTCGGCGTGTCTGCCTTGATCCTGCTGCTGGGCCTGGGCTCCCGTGAACTCTGGGGGCCGGAGACCCGCTGGGCCAACATCGCCTTGCAGATGTTGCAGAGTGGCGACTATTTCGACCCTTACCTCAAGGGCGCTCCCTACTACGACAAGCCCCTGCCCTCCTACTGGCTGATTACCGCCAGCGCCTGGCTGATGGGGGGCCTGGGGCACTGGTCGCTGCGCCTGTCCTCGGTGATCGCCGCATGGCTGAGCATCTGGCTGGTTTACCTGATCGGCGAGCGGCTGTTCCACAAAGGCACTGGGCTGATCGCCGGCTGGATGCTGGCCACCACCTTCTATTTCGCCTTCTGGGCGCGGGTGGCCACGGCCGACATCCTGACCGTCTGTGGCGTATTGGCTGCAGTGTGGTGGTACTGGCGCGGCCCGGAAGATACCCGCCTGGGCCGCTATACGGTGTTCTTCCTGATACTGGCGGCGACCTCGCTGCTCAAGGGGCTGATCGGCTTCGTCCTGCCGGGGCTGATCCTGTTGCCACACCTGCTGAGCCAGGGGCGCTGGAAACGCCACCTGAACCTGCGCCTGTTGCTGGCCTTGAGCATCGCCGCGCTGTTCTACATGGTGCCCTTCGTTCTCTCGCACCTGTACGGCGCTCCCAGCTACGGGGAAAGCGGCCTGAGCCTGGTGTTTCGCGAGAATGTGGTGCGTTTCTTCAACCCCTTCGACCATGTCGGGCCGATCTACACCTACCTGATCTACCTGCCGGCCTATACCTTGCCCTGGGCGCCCTGCTGGATCCTCGGCCTATGGCTGGCGGCCCGGCACTGGCGCCAGTTGCAACCCGATGAACGCTGGCTGGTGTGGGCCCTGGGGCTGCTGTTCCTGTTCTTCACCGCCAGTGGCAGCCGGCGCAGCTATTACGTTCTGCCCCTGGTGCCCTTCGCTCAGTTGCTCGGTGCCTGGTGGCTCAACCGTCGGCTGCAGCTACGCCAGGCCGCCGGCAAACCCGTTTCCCGTGGCTGGCCCCTCGGCTTCTCCTGTGCGGCCCTGGTCATGCTGCTGGTGCTGGGGGTTGCCTACCCCTGGAGCAACAGCGGCGGGGGGGTGATGCAGTTCAGCGCCGATACCCGGGCTGCCGCGAGCCGGATCGCTCCCTGGAATCAATGGCGGATGGTCATGGTGGAAATCGATAACAAACTGCCGATGTACCTGCAGAACCAGGGCGCACCCTTCTACTACGTGGCAGAAACTGCGGATTTCCCGCGTAACGGCAGCAGCGCGGACTTCATGGCCTGGCTGGACAAGACCAGTGGCCAGCACTGGGACCCGCAGCGCACCCTGATCTTCGTCCAGCAGAAGCACGATGAACCGCTGATGCTGGGGTATCTGGGCGAGGATCATCAACTGGTCCGCACCACCCCGACCAACGGTGAGCGCCTGGCCAAGAAACCGGCGCAAGGCAGCGTGGCCTTCATTCCCCGCATCCCGGGGAGCTGAATGACCGGGCTGCGCAAGCGCATCACGGATTCACCAGGATCGGATCAGAGGTTCACCACATTGACGAAACGCGGCGCGGCGCTGTCGTCGATGCGCAGGCTGGCGAAGTCGAACAGATTGCGGTCCGCCAGTTGCGAGGGGATCACGTTCTGCAGGCCGCGGAAGATGCTTTCGGTACGCCCTGGAGTCTTGCGCTCCCATTCCTGAAGCATCTCCTTGACCACCTGGCGTTGCAGGTTCTCCTGGGAACCGCAGAGGTTGCACGGGATGATCGGGAACTGCTTGAGGTCGGAATAGGCCTGGATGTCCTTCTCGCTGCAATAGGCCAGCGGGCGGATTACCACGTTGCGCCCGTCATCGGCCAGCAGCTTGGGCGGCATGGCCTTGAGCGAACCGTTGTAGAACATGTTGAGGAAGAAGGTCTCGACGATATCGTCGCGGTGGTGACCCAAGGCCATCTTGGTGGCGCCGATTTCGTCGGCGAAGGTGTACAGGGTGCCGCGACGCAGGCGCGAGCATAGCGAGCAGGTGGTCTTGCCTTCCGGGATCAGCTCCTTGACCACCGAATAGGTGTCCTTCTCGACAATGTGGTACTCGATCCCCAGCTCCTTGAGGTAGGCCGGCAGCACGTGCTCGGGAAAGCCTGGCTGTTTCTGGTCCATGTTCACCGCGACGATCTCGAACTTGATCGGCGCCACCTTCTGCAGGTGCAGCAGCACGTCGAGCATGGTGTAGCTGTCCTTGCCGCCGGACAGGCAGACCATGACCTTGTCGCCCTCTTCGATCATGTTGAAATCGGCGACCGCCTCGCCCGCCTGGCGGCGAAGACGTTTCTGCAGTTTGTTCTGGTTGACCGTAAGAGTGCCCATGGCTCTTGAAATCCGCGAGGTATGTGACGAAAAGCCGGACATTTTACGCAAAAACCCCAGCCCCGTGAAAGCGCCGCAGAGCAGCGGTGCCGGGGCTGCAATGACAGATGCAGCAGCGATTAGCCCGGGGGTTTACAGCGCAATTTGCTCTAAAGGTGCGCACATCTGCGGAAAACTCCTCCCTATACTGCGACATAAGGTCGCATGCACATATAGACCTATACTGACTGTGCCACTTGGCTGTAAGCGCTCCGTTGGGGGGCGATGGCAACAATAAAGGAGTGACTGACCATGATTCATCATGTCGTAGGACTCTTCACCCACCCCGATCAGGAATGGCGAGACATCCGTGGCGATGCCGAGGAAAGCATCAGCCACATGTACCTCACCCATACACTGATCCTCGCGGCAATCCCCGCCATTTCGGCTTTTATCGGCACCACCCTGGTCGGCTGGGTCATCGGCAATCGCGCGCCGGTGATGTTGACCATGGAAAGCGCCCTGTGGATGACCATCATGTCGTACCTGGCCATGCTCGGCGGCGTGGCGGTGATGGGCGCGTTCATCCACTGGATGGCCCGGACCTATGACGCCAGCCCGAGCCTGGCACGTTGCGTGGCCTTTGCCACCTACACCGCCACACCGCTGTTCGTCGGTGGCCTGGCGGCGCTGTACCCGCACATGTGGCTGGGCATGATCGTCGGCACTGCCGCCATCTGCTACACGGTCTACCTGCTGTATGTCGGGCTGCCGACCTTCATGAATATCCCGTCGGACGAGGGGTTCCTGTTTTCCAGCTCGGTGCTGGCAGTAGGCCTGGTGGTACTGGTCGCGATCATGGCCTTCACCGTGATTGTCTGGGGCCTGGGCGTCGGCCCCGTGTACACCAACTGACGCCGCACCAATAATAATCCTCTGTCTGCCAGCACAGGCCGCCGCAAGGCGGCCTTCTTATGGGCGCGGGATGGATGACCATTCGGCGCCTGGGCGATTCGGAATCCCCCCTGTTTGCGGCATACTCACTCCCTCTGGAGAGCCGTTAAGCATGCCCGAGCAACTCAATACCCGCGTCGAAGATTGTTTCCAACTCGCTGAATCCTTTTTCAAACGTCCTTTCAAACGCCCGGTGGTCAGCCTCAAGTTGCGTGGCCAGAAAGCCGGTGTCGCCCATTTGCACGAGAACCTGCTGCGCTTCAACCCGCAGCTGTACCGGGAAAACACCGAGGACTTCCTCAAGCAGACCGTGGCCCACGAAGTGGCACACCTGATCGCCCACCAACTGTTTGGCGAACGTATCCAGCCCCACGGTGAAGAGTGGCAACTGATCATGCGCGGGGTGTACGAACTGCCGCCCAATCGTTGTCATACCTACGACGTCAAGCGTCGCAGCGTGACCCGCTATATCTACCGCTGCCCCTGCGCCGAGAGCGATTTCCCGTTCTCCGCCCAACGCCACAAACTGGTGGCCCAGGGGCGTCGCTATCTGTGCCGGCGTTGTCGGCAAACCCTGGTCTACAGCGGGGAAACCAGGGTCGAGTGACAGTTTTAAGGCACTGCCTCGGCAAACCCGCAGCTACGCGATGACCCGCTCGCGCCGCAGTGCCTCGATGCGCTCGGCGCTGTAGCCCAGTTCCTCCAGCACCTGATCGGAATGCGCCCCCAACCTGGCGCCAATATGCCGCGGCTCTGGCAGCCCCTCGGAAAACTTCAACGGGCAGGCCATCTGCGCCTGCCGGCTGCCGTCTTCACGGGGCACCTGGCTGACCAGTTGCCTGGCCTGCAACTGCGGATGTTCCAGGGCCTCGCCCAGGCTCAGCACCGGCTCGACGCAGGCATCGAAACCAGCGAACAGCTGGCACAACTCGGCGAAATCGTGTTTCTCGAATTCGACCTGCAAGGCCTGCTTCAGTGCCTGTTGCTGTTCGGGCAAGGGAGACAGGCCCTGGGCCGCCAGTTCCGGGCGGCCCAGGGCCTGACACAACTGCTGCATGAACACCGGTTCCAGACTGCCCACCGACAGCCAGCGCCCGTCCCGGCTGCGGTAGTAGTCATAAAAGCTGCCACCATTGAGCACCTGCTGCTCCATTCCGGGCTCGACCCCACAGGCCAGGTAGCCGGCACCGGCCATGGCGTTCAGGCTGAACACGCAGTCGGTCATGCTCACGTCCAGGTACTGTCCCTGGCCGCTGTGCTGGCGCGCGATCACCGCTGCCAACAGGCCGATCACCCCATGCAGCGAGCCCCCGGCGATATCCGCGGCCTGGATGCCCAGGGGTAATGGTCCCTGATCGCGGCGGCCGGTCTGGCTGGCCAGCCCGGCCAGGGCCAGGTAGTTGATGTCATGCCCGGCGCGGTCCCGGTAGGGGCCGGTCTGGCCATAGCCGGTAATGGAGACGTAGATCAGCCGCGGGTTGATCGCCTTCAAGGCCTGGTAACCCAGCCCCAGGCGCTCCATCACGCCCGGGCGGAACTGTTCGAGAACAATGTCGTAGTCCTGCACCAGTTGCCGCACCACCTCCAGCGCTTCGGGACGCTTGAGGTCCAGGGCCAGGCTGCGCTTGTTGCGGTTGAGATAAGCGTGGCTGGCGGAAACCCCGGCATCGTGGGGCGGCAACACCCGCAACAGATCCATGCGGGTCGGCGACTCGATGCGCAGGACCTCGGCGCCCATGTCCGCCAGCAGCAACGAGGCGAAGGGCCCCGGCAGCAGGGTGGAGAAATCCAGTACCTTGAGTGACGCCAACGGCCCTTGCATAGCCCTCTCCTCTTGATCGGCAGCCCACAGAGTAGGCAGCCGCGACGCCCGCAACAATCACCGCAACAGTCAGCCCGGCTGACCGTTGCGCTCAATCGCCAGGCAATAAAAAACCCGCCGAAGCGGGTTCCTTATATAGCTCAAGGCTTACTTGATGCTCGGTGCCGGGCCTTCGGCCACACCCAGGTCATCGGTTTCACGGGTGTCGGTAATCGGCCGGCCACCGGAAGCCAGCTCGGATTGCAGCTTGTCTTCGTCCAGCTCCTTGACCCACTTGGCAACCACTACGGTAGCCACGGCGTTGCCCACCAGGTTGGTCAGGGCGCGAGCTTCGGACATGAAGCGGTCGATACCCAGGATCAGCGCCAGGCCGGCCACCGGCAGGTGACCCACGGCCGACAGGGTCGCGGCCAGGACGATGAAGCCACTGCCCGTCACACCGGCAGCGCCTTTGGAAGACAGCAGCAGCACCAGCAGCAGGGTGATCTGGTGAGTGATGTCCATGTGGGTATCAGTGGCCTGGGCAATGAACACCGCAGCCATGGTCAGGTAGATCGAAGTACCGTCGAGGTTGAACGAATAACCAGTAGGGATCACCAGGCCGACCACCGACTTCTTGGCGCCCAGGCGTTCCATCTTGATCAGCATGCGCGGCAGGGCCGATTCCGAGGAGGAAGTTCCCAGCACGATCAGCAGTTCTTCACGGATGTAGCGGATCAGCTTGATCACGCTGAAGCCGTGGGCGCGGCAGATTGCCCCCAGGACCACCAGCACGAACACCACGCAGGTGATGTAGAAGCAGATCATCAGTTGGCCCAGCTGCACCAGGGAACCCACACCGTAGGCACCAATGGTGAACGCCATGGCGCCCAGCGCACCCAGGGGCGCGAGCTTCATGATCATGTTGATGATGTTGAACATCACATGGGCGAAACGGTCGATGAAATCCAGCACCGGCTTGCCGTAGGCACCCAGGCGATGCAGGGCGAAACCGAACACCACGGAGAACATCAGCACCTGCAGGATATCGCCATTGGCGAAGGCGCCGACGATGGTGGCCGGGATGATGTTGAGGATGAAGCCGACGATGCTCTGGTCATTACCGGCAGTCACGTAGGCTGCAACTTTCGAGGCGTCCAGGGTCGAAGCGTCGATGTGCATGCCGGCCCCCGGCTGCACCACGTTGACCACGATCAGGCCGATCAGCAGGGCGATGGTGGAGACGATTTCGAAGTACAGCAGCGCATAGCCGCCGGTCTTGCCCACCGACTTCATGTTCTGCATGCCGGCGATACCACTCACCACGGTACAGAAAATGATCGGAGCGATGACCATCTTGATCAGTTTGATGAAGCCGTCACCCAGGGGCTTGAGAGCCACGCCGGTCTGAGGGTAGAAGTGGCCGAGCAGGATGCCGATGGCGATGGCAACGATCACCTGGAAATACAGGGATTTGTACAGTGGCTGACGAGTCGTCATTGCAAGTTTCCTCAAGAGCCCCGGCATGCACTTTCCGTCGATGCATGCGGTGCCTAAAGTGCGAACCCTCCTGCGCTGGAGGGATTTGTTGTGTCGAGCTGCGTGCTGGCAGATCTTCCGGCTCTATCGCAAAGCCCGTGCCACCTTGTGAAAAAGCCTTGCAGGCCTTTAGACATCAGGGGTGCGGGCTGATCCTTGCATCCGTTGCGCAGGCTGAAGCTGGCGGATTTCCGCCCACTCACCCTCTCTCGTCCTACAATTTGGCGGATATCCGCCTTGTTCCCTTCCTGGGGGCTGGCTAAGATCCGCCACTCAATGGACGGACCTGCCTGCATGCGCGAACGCACCATCGCCAGCCACTTTGCCCGTGCCGCCCTGGGCGGAGCACGCCGGCAAGGCTATGACTACGCGCCCCTGCTGCATCAGTTGGGCATCAGCCCCGAACTGCTGAACCAGCCCAAGGCCCGTATCGCCCCCGAGCAATTCACCCGTCTGTTGCAGCAACTGTGGCTGGAGCTGGATGACGAGTACCTCGGGTTCGGCCATGGCCCCAGCAAGCGCGGGACCTTCGCCATGATGTGCCACGCACTGATCCACTGCCGTACCTTGGAAAAAGCACTCAATCGCGGCTTATTATTTTATAGCCTGTTTCCGGAAGCCCCGCGTCTGAGTCTGACGCGTGAAGGAGAAATGGCCCGGCTGAGCCTGGATGATTCCGAGCTATGGGATCCCGAGCACTTTCTCAGCGAGAGCCTGCTGGTGATCTGGCATCGCCTCGGCAGTTGGTTGATCGGCCAGCGCATCCGCCTGGAGCAGGCCTGCTTCAGCTACCCCAAGCCCGATCACGGCGCGGAATACGACCTGCTTTTCCCTTGCCCGCTGCAATTCACCCAGGAGCGCAGCAGCCTGCTGTTCCACAGTCGCTACCTGGGCATGCCGCTGCTGCAGGACGAACGCACCCTCAAGCACTTTCTCGAACGCTCTCCCGCCGACCTGTTGTCGCGCCCGGATGAAGGCGACAGCCTCAGCAGCCAGCTGCGCCGCCTGCTCAGTCGCGACCGCGAGCACTGGCCCGACCTGGAAAGCGTCGCCCAGCACCTGCACGTCAGCCCGCAGACCCTGCGCCGGCATCTACGCGAAGAAGGTTCGAGCTTTCAGGAGCTGAAGGATGAGCTGCGCCGCGACATTGCCATCTACCACCTCGGCCGGGCCGACCTGTCATTGCAACAGATCGCCGAACAACTGGGCTTTTCCGAGCCCTCGGCCTTTCACCGGGCGTTCAAGAAATGGACCGGCCTGACCCCGGGCGCCTACCGCGCCCGGGAACAGTAGCCCCGCTACAGGGCCGGAAAGTGAATCCGGAAGGCCGCCCCCCCCAGGGCCGAATCCCCCAGGGTCAGTTGCGCGCCGTAGCTCTCGATGATGTCCTTGACCACCGCCAGGCCGATGCCCTGCCCCGGGTGCTGGCGATCCAGTCGCTCACCGCGCTGCAGAATCCGCGCCCGCTGATCGGGTGGCACGCCGGGGCCGTCGTCTTCCACACACAACTCGGAGCCTTCCAGGGTCTCGCGCACGCTGATGCGCACTGAGCTCAGGCACAGGCGATAAGCGTTCTCCAGCAGGTTGCCGAGCAACTCCAGCAACGCGCCGTGCTCGATCGGCAGGTAGCAGCGTTCCGGCAAGTCGAAGGACACCCGTACCTGCTTGTCGCGATAGACCTTGTCCAGGGTGTCGCAGAGGCTTTGCAGCACCGGCCGCAGCCGCACCTGGTGGCGCACCAGGCCGCTCTTGCGCAGGCTGGCGCGCTGCAACTGGTAACTGATCTGCTGGCTCATGCGCTCGATCTGCGCCTGCAGCACCCAGGCCTGCTCACGATCCTGGGGCCGTTGCGCCATGTCCTCGCTCACGCCCTGCAACACCGTCAACGGGGTTTTCAGGCTGTGGGCCAGGTCATCCAGGGAGTCACGATAGCGGCTGCGCTGCTCACGCTCGCTTTGCAGCAGGCGGTTCAACGAGCCCGTCAGGCGCAACAGCTCGCGCGGGTGCTCCTCACTAAGGCTCTGGCGGGTGCCGCTTTCGATCTGGTCCAGCTCCTGACTCAAGCGTCGCAAGGCTTGCAAACCCCAGGTCAGGCCGAGCCAGAGCAGTGCCAGGAGCACCAGCAAGGCCGCGCCGAACCCCAGGTAGAGGTTTTCCCGAACGCCTTCCAGGGTTTGCTGGTACTCACGCACCGGCTGCAGCGCGACGATACTGAAGGCCGCGCTCTTGCCCCCCAGCAGCTTGATCTCGACGTCGTAGACAAAGAACTCCTGGCCGTTGGCTTCGCGGATCCTGGCGAACTCATTGCCACGCCCGTCGTACCGCGGCCGGTAGTTGATGTTCTCTTCCTGGGTCGCCCGCGAGCGCCAGACCAGGTGCCCTTCGCGATCGTAGATGTAGCCCAGCAGGCGGCTGTCGGCGAGGTTGAAGCGCTCGTCGGGCAATTGCGCCGGCATCTGCAGGCGGTTGTTCTCGATCCGCGCCGCACTGATCAGGGTGGTGACATCGGAAGCCAGGCGCTGCTCGATAGAGTCCTGCAACGCCAGGCTGAACGCCCCCTGCATGGCTGGCAGCAGGGCCAGCATGAACAGCACCGCCAGGGTCGTGGCGGCCAGCATCAGGCGCAGGCGCAGCGATCGAATCATCGGCAACGCTCGTTGAACAGGTAGCCCAGGCCACGCACCGTATCGATCGGCTTGAAGCCCGACGGCCCCTCAAGCTTGCGCCGCAAGCGGCCCACCAGCACTTCGATGACATTCGGATCGCGCTCGTCGTCGTCCGGGTACAACTGCTCCATGAGCCGGTCCTTGGCCACCACTTGCTGATGATGACGCATCAGGTATTCGAGAATCCGGTACTCATAGGCCGTCAGGGCCAGGGGCTGCTCATCCAGGGAGGCCTGCTTGCGATTCAGGTCCAGCAGCAGCGGCCCGGCAATGATGGTGGACTGGGTGAAGCCACTGGAGCGCCGCAGCAGCGCATTCAGGCGCGCATCCAGCTCTTCGAACTGGAATGGCTTGACCACATAGTCGTCCGCACCGGCCGCCAGGCCCTCGACCTTGTCCTGCCAGTTGCCACGGGCCGTGAGGATGAGGATCGGGAACGTCTTGCCACGGTTGCGCAACTGGCGGATCAGGTCCAGCCCGCCCATGCCGGGCAGGCCCAGGTCGATCACCGCCAGATCGTGGTTGAACTGCTCGGTCTGATACAGCGCCTCCTCGGCGTTGGCCACGGACTCGACGACATGACCGCTGTCGGTGAGGCGGGTTTGCAAATGATGACGCAACAGCGCCTCATCTTCGACGACCAGCAACTTCATAACGCTCTCCCAGGCAAAATTCGACATCTCCAGGGGCGCCCCTGCGCCCTGATGATTAATGCGCCAACGCCGGACCGTGCCCAAGGCACGATCCGGCGCGGTCCAGGCCAGGCCGCTTATCAGAAAGCGTAGTTGGCCGACAGGTAGGTCTGGGCGCTGCTGGTAAGGCTCAGCGAACCCTGCTTGCTGCCACCGCGCTCGCTCATCTCGGTCCCGGCATTGCTGCGCAGGTAACGGTAGCCGAGCTCCACCGAGGTGTTCTGTGAAACCTGTTGCAGGACGCCGGCCTGTACGCCCACCGCGTAACCAATGTCGCTGTCACGGCTGAAGCCCGGAGACTCCTGAGTCAGCTTGGTCAGGCCAGCCGTGCCGCCGCCAAAGAGTTTGGTGCTGCTGGTCACCGGCAGGAACATATCGTAGCTGCCCAGCAGGTTCTGCTGGCGCAGTTTAATGCCGTTGTGGGAGCCAGACACATAATCGTAGGTAGCGTAGTAACGACCCTGGTCATTCTGTTGACCGGCGCGTATGCCCCAGGTGTTGTCCTTGCCGATCACGCCATCGGCGTTCGGGTGGCCCAGGTTGCTGTTGAGCTGGCTGGACTTGTTGATCTTGTCGCTGGTCTGGCCAAAGGACAACCCAACGAAGTTGCTGTCAGCGGCTTGGGCAGCGGCGCTGGCGCCGAAGACGGTAAAGGCCAGGAACAGTTTTTTCAATGAAGTCATAGGAAGTTTCCTTTGCGCTAATGGCTTTTTGGGTACGGGGCTAGAGTAAACAGCCCGCCCTGAACTCCCCCTGAACACACCCTTAACCTCGCCTGAACCAGATCGACTAGGCTGTGCTGACACCTTTTCAACCGGAGTTCCCCTCATGCGCATGCTCGTCGCATTGGTCCTGTTAACCCTCGGCAGCCTCAGCCAGGCCGCCATCAAGACTCAGGAAATTCCCTATCGCAGCACCGACGGCACTCAGTTGATCGGCTACTACGCCTACGACGACGCCCTACAGGGCCCGCGCCCGGGCATCGTGGTGGTGCATGAATGGTGGGGCCTCAACGACTACGCCAAGCGCCGGGCCCGGGACCTTGCCGCCCTTGGCTACAGTGCCCTGGCCATCGACATGTACGGCCAGGGCAAGCACACCGAACACCCGGCGGACGCCATGGCCTTCATGCAGGCCGCGCTGAAGGACAGTGCCGCTGCCAGTGCACGTTTCAACGCCGGCCTTGAGCTGTTGAGACAGCAACCGCAGACCGATCCGCAGAAACTCGCCGCCATCGGCTACTGCTTTGGCGGCAAGATTGTCCTGGACGCCGCGCGCCAGGGCCTGCCCCTGGCCGGCGTGGTGAGTTTCCACGGTGCCCTGGCCACCGCCACACCGGCTACCCCCGGCAGCGTCAAGGCCAAGATCCTGGTGGAACATGGGGCCCAGGACAGCATGGTGACGGCGGACAACGTCACCACCTTCAAAGCGGAAATGGACAAGGCCGGCGCCGACTACCGCTTCGTCAGCCTGGAGGGAGCCAAGCATGGCTTCAGCAACCCCGATGCCGACCGCCTGAGCCATGGCGAACACGGCGGGCCGGACATCGGCTACAACAAGGCCGCCGATGAGCGTTCCTGGGCCGACATGCAGGCATTCTTCAAAAAACTGTTTGGCTAGCCGCCGTACCTGGGTTGCCGTCAGTGCGCTGCGGCAACCCTTTGCGCTTCACCCGACTACCCTCAAACGCAGCAACCCGGCACACTAGCGGCCATGAATGCTCTCCCCTCCCTCCCCGCTTGCTGCACCCCTCTGGACGCTGCCTGGCCGCTGCCGAACGTCCTGCCCCAAGCCCTCTGGCTGAGTACCCGGTTCGATCCCGGGCAACTTGCCGCGGATGATTTTCAGCGCAGCGGCATTGAGGCACCACCGAGCATCCAGCGTTCGGTGGCCAAGCGTCAGGCCGAATTTCTCGCTGGACGCCTGTGTGCCCGAGCCGCCTTGCAGCAACTGCAACGACTGGACTGGGTACCGCCCATTGGCGATGACCGAGCGCCAATCTGGCCCGAACACATCTGCGGTTCGATCACCCACAGCAGCGGACGCGCCGCGGCCATCGTCGCCGACAAGCAACACTGGCGTGGCCTGGGAATGGACCTGGAACACCTGCTCAGTGCAGAACGTGCGGCCAAACTGGCGGAGCAGATCCTGACCCCGGCCGAACTGCAGCGCCGCGACCAGTTGCCGGCCGAGCTGCATGCACTGGCGGTAACCCTGACCTTCTCGATCAAGGAAAGCCTGTTCAAGGCCCTGTACCCGCTGGTGCACAAACGCTTCTATTTCGAACACGCCGAAGTCCTGGAATGGTCTGCCGAAGGGCCGGTGCGGATGCGCCTGCTGACCGATCTGTCCGAGGAATGGCAGCACGGCCGCGAACTGCAAGGGCAGTTCGCCGTGCAAGACGATCATCTGCTGAGCCTGGTGGCCATCAAGGCCTGAACCGGGGCCGCCCTCAGCGGGGTTCCTGATGCCGTGGCCAGCTCAGGCTGAAGCAGGCACCGCCCAGGTTCTTGCTCTTGCTGATCAGGGCGCGGCCCTCGTGCCAATGGATGATCCGCCGCACAATCGACAGCCCCAGCCCATGCCCGCCGGAAGCCCGGGTGCGGCTGTCATCCAGGCGCAGGAATGGGGTGAAGATCTTTTCCCAGGCATGTTCCGGTACGCCGGGACCGTCATCTTCCACATCCACCCGGCAGCGCAACTGCCCTACCTGATAGCTGACCGTCACCTGGGACTCGGCATGACGCATGGCGTTGCCCACCAGGTTCTGCAAGGCCCGGTGCAGGTAGCGCGGCTCGGCCTCGACCCACGCACCGTCACACTCGGCGGCAGACAGGCACAGGCCACGCCGGACCTTGAGATTGGCCCGCAACGGCGCCAGTTCGCTGATCACCTGGTTGATCAGCGCATCCAGGTCGATACGCTGGAAATTCAGGGCCGGCGAGCCCTGCTCCAGACGGGCGTAGGTCAGCATTTCGTCCACCAGCCGGTCGAGGTCCTGAATGTCGTTGTCCATGCCGTCCAGGTACTTCTGCCGGGCCTGATCGGTGCTCGCCGAAGCAATCATCTCCAGGCCGAAACGCAGCCGCGCCACGGGTGTGCGCAACTCATGGGACACCGCACGTACCAGCTCGCGCTGAATCGCCAGCAGGCGCTGCAAGTGCTCGGCCATGCCATTGAAGGCCGCCGCCAGGCGCCCCACCGAGTCCGCGCCACGGGCCGGCACGCGGGTTTCCAGGCTGCCCTTGGCGATCCGCGTGGCCGCCGACTCCAGGCCGCTGAGGCGCCGCTCCAGCTGGCGCACCAATAGATAGACGATCAGGCCGATCAGGCTCAGGCCCAGCACGGCAATCAGCACCAGCCATTGCGGCGGATAGGGATTCATCTGATACAGCGGGCCGATCTCCAGCACCCAGGGCGTGCCCACCAGGCCGGCGAAGACCCGGATCGAATCGCCACCCTTGCCCAGGGCCATCACCGTGTCGCCCTCCGCCACCCGGCGCCGCTGATCCTCGTCCATGTCGGCGGCGTCCAGAGTCGACAACTGCATATCGAAGCCGAACCCCTTGGCTTCCTTGAGTGCAGCCAGGCGCTGGGGTTGCTCTGCCACCGGATAACGCACCAGCTCATCCGCCAGCAGGTAGATAGTGGCCCGGGCCAACTGCTCGCTGATCTGCTGGACCTCGGCACTGAGCAGCAGCTGTTCCTTCTCGCTGACCAGGCGATAGACCCGGGCGGCGAAGGGGCCGGTCTGCTCCACCAGCGCCTGGCCGCGCAGCACCCGACCGCGCTGGCTACTGTCCAGGTCGGTCTGGCTGAAGGTCTTGAGACTCAGGGGAATGCCCAGCAAGCGCTCCCACACCGCCAGCGCCCGGCGACGCTCGATCTCGCTCATCGGCTGCAGGTTGTCCGCCATCAGCGAAAAAGTGCCGTGGGCCAGCCGCTCGCGGTACTGCTCGCTGCGCACCTGGTTCAACAGATGCAGGGCCAGGACCCCAAGCAACGCCACGAGGATCAGCGCGGCGCACATACCGCCGTAGATCCGCAGGAAGATCGAGTTCACGAGCGCATGTCGGCGGCGGCTTCGGGGACGAACAGGTAACCCTTGCTGCGAATGGTCTTGATCAGCCGCGGGTGCTCCGGATCGTCACCGATCTTCGGGCGGATGCGCGAGATCCGCACATCGATGGAGCGGTCCTGGCCGTCATAGCCGATGCCGCGCAGGGCGGTGAAGATTTCTTCCCGGGACAGGATCCGCCCGGCATTGGCCACCAGCAGCCACAGCAGGTCGAACTCGGCACTGGTCAATTCGATCCCGGCATCGCTCAGCCAGGCCTCGCGCAGGGCATTGTCCACCACCAGCGGGCCGAACTGCAGGCGGCGGGTTTTCTCCACCGCCGGCTCCGGCGCTTCGCTACGGCGCAGCAGGGCCTGGATGCGCGCCAGCAGCAACCGCGGGCGCACCGGCTTGCAGACATAGTCATCGGCACCCAGGTCCAGGCCCATGATCTGGTCCATGTCATCGGTACGGGCGGTGAGCATGAGGATCACTCCGTCATAACGATCCCGAACCTTGCGGCAGATGCTCAGGCCGTCTTCACCGGGCAGCATCAGGTCGAGGATCACCAGATCCGGCTGCTCGGCAATGATCCTGGCCGCGGCCCGGGCACCGTTGCCCTCGATCGCCACCTGCAGGCCATTGCTTTCGAGATATTCACGGGTCAACTCAGCCAGACGCTGGTCATCCTCGACAATCAGTACCTGCCAGGCTTCCTGTTCCACGCACGACCTCTTCTTGTTCTATTGCCAGTCCACCTTGAGCAGGAAAGCCCCCGTCTTTCTGTCATGAAAAAGGCGGATAACACGCTCTGGGAAAGGTGGCTGGTTTGCCATGGGAAAGGCCGGGAAACCCCAGCCGATCGCTGCCGATTGTAGCAACCGGCACAGGCGCCGACACAAGCGGCTAAAACGACTCGGTCAGGGCGTTTTTTTGTGATAGGGTTCGCGCCCGCAAAAATCCGCCCAAGGCAATTTTCGACGGTAAAAAACAGTGACAAACGGTTCCATCCACTGGGACTGCGGGCTGCGTGAGTTTTACCCAGTCCATACACAATTTACGCACAACCTTATCCACAGGCAGTACGTTGCAATCAGCCCCCCAAACGCATTATCTTGTAGCCCGGCGGCTAAAAATCCCTATATCTAGGGTTTTGCGCAAAAAACCAAACACAATTCAGCCAAGAAACTCAAGCCCTTTTCTTGCCCCGTTTGGTGGAACCAATCGCTGTTTCAGAAGACCAAGACCGCGCGTGCGGATGGCATCGTTTTCCACCCTGTCCAGGAGAAAGCGGTACGGGTGTTGCAGCAACAAGACTGTCACCCACCAGGAATAAGGTGCCGAGCCCCGGCTCGGCACCCATGACTTCGGCATGGAAGCGGCGCCTATAGCCCCCTTCCTGAACTGTCCCGAAGTCGTTATGCCCGGCCTCTGCCGGCTGTAGTGCTTCAGGACGGAACGGTGGGCACCCAAACGGTGCCCAAACAAACATAGAGAACGTGGAGACACCCATGCAAACCGACACAACTCGCGAGAACTCGCAGGCCAATGCGCCGCAGGCCGCCGATTCCACTCAGGATCTGTCTGCTACCGCACCTGGCCAATTGCGCGTGATCAAGCGTAACGGCACTGTCGTTCCTTATACCGATGACAAGATCACCGTCGCGATCACCAAAGCGTTCCTCGCAGTTGAAGGCGGCACCGCCGCTGCCTCGTCGCGAATCCACGACACCGTGGCGCGCCTGACCGAACAGGTCACCGCAACCTTCAAGCGTCGCATGCCTTCGGGCGGCACCATCCACATCGAAGAGATCCAGGACCAGGTCGAACTGGCCCTGATGCGCGCCGGCGAGCAGAAAGTCGCCCGCGACTACGTGATCTACCGTGACTCCCGCGCCAAGGAACGGGCTACCCGCTCCACCAGCGAAGAGCCGGTACAAGCCCACCCTTCGATCCGCATCACCCGCACCGATGGCAGCTTCGCGCCCCTGGACATGGGCCGCCTGAACACCATCGTCAGCGAAGCCTGCGAAGGCCTGGAAGAAGTCGACGGCGACCTGATCCAGCGCGAAACCCTGAAGAACCTCTACGACGGCGTGGCACTCAAAGACGTCAACACCGCCCTGGTGATGACTGCCCGCACCCTGGTCGAGCGCGAGCCGAACTACTCGTTCGTGACTGCCCGCCTGCTGATGGACACCCTGCGTGCCGAAGGCCTGGGCTTCCTCGAAGTAGCCGAAAGCGCCACCCACCACGAAATGGCCGAGCTGTACGCCAAGGCGCTGCCGGCCTACGTCGCCAAGGGTATCGAGTTCGAATTGCTGAACCCGGTACTGGCCGAGTTCGATCTGGAAAAACTCGGCAAGGCGATCAACCACGAGCGCGACCAGCAGTTCACCTACCTGGGCCTGCAGACCCTGTACGACCGCTACTTCATCCACAAGGATGGCGTGCGTTTCGAACTGCCACAGATCTTCTTCATGCGCGTGGCCATGGGCCTGGCAATCGAAGAGAAACAGCGTGAAGACCGCGCCATCGAGTTCTACAACCTGTTGTCGTCCTTCGACTACATGGCTTCGACCCCGACCCTGTTCAACGCCGGCACCCTGCGTCCACAGCTGTCGAGCTGCTACCTGACCACCGTTCCGGACGACCTGTCGGGCATCTACGGCGCCATCCACGACAACGCCATGCTGTCGAAATTCGCCGGCGGCCTGGGCAACGACTGGACTCCGGTACGCGCACTGGGCTCCTATATCAAGGGCACCAATGGCAAATCCCAGGGCGTCGTGCCTTTCCTGAAAGTGGTCAATGACACCGCGGTGGCCGTGAACCAGGGTGGCAAGCGCAAGGGCGCTGTCTGTGCCTACCTGGAAACCTGGCACATGGACATCGAAGAGTTCATCGAGCTGCGCAAGAACACCGGTGATGACCGCCGTCGTACCCACGACATGAACACCGCCAACTGGATCCCCGACCTGTTCATGAAGCGCGTCTTCGACGACGGCAAGTGGACCCTGTTCTCGCCATCGGAAGTGCCTGATCTGCACGACCTGACCGGCAAGGCCTTCGAAGAGCGCTACGAGTACTACGAAGCCCTGACCGAGTACAACAAGATCAAGCTGTTCAAGACCGTCCAGGCCAAAGACCTGTGGCGCAAGATGCTGTCCATGCTCTTCGAGACCGGCCACCCATGGCTGACCTTCAAGGACCCGTGCAACCTGCGCAGCCCGCAGCAGCACGTGGGCGTGGTCCACAGCTCGAACCTGTGCACCGAGATCACCCTGAACACCAACAAGGACGAGATCGCAGTCTGCAACCTGGGCTCGATCAACCTGCCGAACCACATCGTCGACGGCAAGCTGGATACCGCCAAGCTGCAACGCACCGTGAACACTGCCGTGCGCATGCTCGACAACGTGATCGACATCAACTACTACTCGGTGCCGCAAGCGAAGAACTCCAACTTCAAGCACCGTCCGGTCGGCCTGGGCATCATGGGCTTCCAGGATGCGCTGTACCTGCAGCACATCGCCTACGGTTCCGACGCAGCCGTCGAGTTCGCCGACAAGTCCATGGAAGCGGTCAGCTACTACGCAATCCAGGCTTCCTGCGACCTGGCCGACGAGCGCGGCGCCTACGAGACCTTCCAGGGTTCGCTGTGGTCCAAGGGCATCCTGCCGCTGGATTCGCAACAGATCCTGATCGAAGCCCGTGGCCAGAAGTACATCGATGTGGACCTCAACGAATCCCTGGACTGGGCACCGGTTCGCGCCCGTGTACAGAAAGGCATTCGTAACTCCAACATCATGGCCATCGCACCGACCGCCACCATCGCCAACATCACCGGCGTGTCGCAGTCGATCGAACCGACCTATCAGAACCTCTATGTGAAATCCAACCTGTCGGGCGAATTCACCGTGATCAACCCGTACCTGGTTCGCGACCTGAAGGCTCGCGGTCTGTGGGACTCGGTCATGATCAACGACCTGAAGTACTACGACGGTTCGGTACAGCAGATCGAGCGCATCCCGCAGGAGCTCAAGGAGCTCTACGCGACTGCCTTCGAAGTGGAAACCAAGTGGATCGTCGACGCCGCCAGCCGTCGCCAGAAGTGGATCGACCAGGCTCAGTCGCTGAACCTGTACATCGCCGGCGCTTCGGGCAAGAAGCTGGACGTGACCTACCGCATGGCTTGGTACCGTGGCCTGAAAACCACCTACTACCTCCGCGCCCTGGCCGCCACCAGCACCGAGAAGTCCACCATCAACACCGGCAAGCTGAACGCTGTTTCCAGCGGCGGCAACCACGGTGACGACTCGGTCCTCGCGGCTCCAGCCGGCCCAGCTCCTGTACCTAAGGCTTGCGCCATCGACGAGCCGGATTGCGAAGCTTGCCAATAAGCTGAGCCGACAGGTGCCTGCGGGCACCTGCCCCAACCCCCGATAGACCTCCGGTTTATCGGGGGTTTTCTTTTGCCCGCAACAAAGCTGCAGGAGCCTGCTTGCCAGCGAAGAGGCCCGAAGCCTTGCACTGCACCGAGAGCGCCTTCGCTGGCAAGCCAGCCCCTGCGGCAGCGGTTCTTGCAGAGCGAACAGCACTATCGAACAGGCACAAAAAAGCCCCTCGAGGAGGGGCTTTTCGTAAAGCGTTTCAGCCAACCAGCATCAGGTCATCTGGATGATGGTCTGCATGATGGTGCTCTGGGTGGAGATGGTCTTGGCGTTCGCCTGATAGTTGCTCTGGGCCTTGATCAGGTTTACCAGTTCGTTGGTCAGGTTGACGTTGGACTCTTCCAGGGAGTTGGACTGAATCGCCCCCAGGGTGCCAGTCTTCGGCGCGTCATAACCTGGAATACCGGACGAGTAGGTCTCTTTCCACTGAGTGCCGCCTACCGGCTGCAGGCCCTGCTCGTTGGTGAAGCTGGCCAGGGAGATCTGACCGATCGGCTTGGTCTGCTCGTTGCTGAAGTTGGCCAGCATCACACCGGTGCCATCGATGGTCAGGCTGCTGATCTGGCCAGTGGAGTAGCCGTTCTGCGCGATCACCGAGCGGGTGCTTTCGCCAAACACCGAACCGGTTTTGGTCATGTCGATGCTGACACCGTTAGGTGCAGGCTTGGCGCCATTGGGAGTGAACACGCCGTTAGTGACGGTACCCGGGGTCCAGGCCGCAGCCGACATGACAATGCTGTTACCGGTAATGGTATACGGCGTGGTCCCAGGCGCAGTTGGCGGGGTCATGCTGCTGAGCTTGCCCGACGAGTCGAACTTCATGGTGATCGGCGACTGGTTGGCCATGGTGAATGCAGTACCGTCCGGGTTGCGACCATCAATCAGCGTGTAGGTTTGCCACTCATTGGCGTTCGGCGTCTTGATCATGTACTGATCCATGACGTGCTTGTTGCCCTGGGTGTCATACACAGGCGTGCTGAACTGCTTGGTGTAGGTGGTGTTGTCGGTCGGATTGAACACATAGGCCGGAGTGGTCGCACCCACATCGATCGGCGTCGAATCGGAGTTCAGGTTGATCGTCGAGGAGATCGAGTCGGTTGGCTTTGGCGCCAGGTTCGAAGTATCGATCCGCAGGTCGGTCAGCACACCGTTGATGATCTTGCCGTTGGCATCGACCGCATAACCTTGCAGGCGGGCAGTGCCGTCACTGTTGGTGATGTAGCCTTCCTTGTCGGTCTTGAAGGTACCGGCACGGGTGTAGGTCAGGGAGCCGTTGGTGCTCAGCACGAAGAAGCCCTGGCCCTGGATGCCCATGTCCAGCACATTACCGGTGTTGTTGATATCACCGTTGGTGAACTGCTGGGAAACGTTGGCCAGGCGCACACCGTTACCAATCACCTGGGTGCCGCTGCCCAGCTTGGTGGCCGAATAGACGTCGGCGAACTCCGCACGGGAGGATTTGAAGCCGGTGGTAGCGACGTTGGCGATGTTGTTGCCGGTAACGTCCAGCTGTTTGTTGGCAGCGTAGAGACCGCTAAGGCCGATATTGAAAGACATATTCCACTCCTTGTGCCGGTTAGTCGGCTCTAGATACCAATGGTTTGTACTTTGGACAGGGCAATCGGGCTGCTCATGCCGGCGAGGTTCAACATCAACTCGCCGCCGGTCTGGCTGATGGTCACGCTATTGACCGTGGCCGGCAGGTAGGTGATCAGATCAGTGCCCTTGCCATCGATGGTGGTGCTGGCCTTGAAGGTGTAGTTGCCCGGATCCGCCTTGGTGCCGTCAGTCTTGGTGCCATCCCAGACAAAGCTGGCGTTGCCGGCCTTCTGGCTGCCCATGTCGATGGTCTTGACGGTATTGCCGTCCTTGTCGGTGACGGTCACGGTGACCGAGTTCACGCTGGATGGCACGGTGACCGAGCCGGTCATGCTCTTGCTGGTGTCGACCTGGGTAGTGCCGGTCTGCACGATGACCGAGCGCCCCACCAGGGACGAAGCCTGCAAGGCCTGGGAAGACTTGTAGTTACCCGTGATCGCATTCACCGAGGAGTTGAGGGTGGTGATGCCTTCCAGGGTGGAGAACTGCGCCAACTGGGCAACGAAAGCACTGTTGTCCTGCGGATCCAGCGGGTTCTGGTTGTTCAGCTGGGTTACCAGCAGCTTGAGGAATGCGTCCTTGCCCAGGCTCTGTTTGCCGGTGGCGCTGTTGGTCGCCGCGGCCAGGCCGTCGGCGCTGGTATTGCTCGTCGTTTTCGACGAATTCGCCAGGATATCCTTGAGGGATGGGGCGTTGGTGGTATCAGTAACGCTCATGGTCTTCGCCCCTTATCACTGACCCAGGGTCAGGACCTTCTGCATCATGGTTTTGGCGGTGTTCATCATTTCAGCGTTGGTCTGGAACGAACGACTGGCAGAAATCATGTCGGCCATTTCTTCCACCACGTTGACGTTGGGGTAGTAGACATAACCCTTGGCATCAGCGGCGGGATGGTTCGGCTCGTAACGAGCTTCGAGGTTGCTCTGGTCTTCGACCACACCCAGTACCTGCACGCCCTGGCCGGCAGCGTCCTGGTTCTGGAACAGCGAGTCGCTGCCGCCGCTTTGCGCACCCTGGAACATGGTGGCAAACACCGGGTGACGAGCGCGGTAGGTCTGGTCGATGCTCGACGAGACGCTCTCGGCGTTGGCGATGTTACTGGCGACGGTGTTCAGACGGGTGGTCTGGGCGCTCATGCCACTACCGGCAATATTGAAAACACTGGCGAGGGACATGGATTACTCTCCGCGCAGGGCTGCTACCAGCCCTTTGAATTTGCTGTTGAGCAGCGTGAAGCTGGCCTGGAAATCCACCGAGTTCTGCGCGTAGCTCGATTGCTCCAGCTGGGCGTCCACGGTGTTCTGGTCGATCGAAGGTTGCATCGGGGTGCGATACAGCAGCGATTCATCACCACTGCTCAAGCCCTGGGCTTCGATATGCCGGTTGTTGGTCATGTTCAACGCGAAGGTACCGTTCTGGGCCTTCTGATTCTGCTCGGCAAGCACGGCAGAGAAGTCCAGGTCCCGAGCCTTGTAGTTCGGGGTATCGGCGTTGGCGATGTTGTTGGCCAGAACTTCGGCACGCTTGGCGCGAAAGCCAAGGGCCTGTTCGTGGATACCGAGCGCTTTATCGAAGCTGATGCTCATGGCGGAAACCTTTGGGTGACCTGATTTTTCGTAACTCGGATATAGCAAGCTGCGTGCCAAGTCATCAAACCCCGTATTTCAAGGGTTTGCCGGCGACGGCAAGGCGGCAATGCCAGAAAAGCGGCAACGGATTTCCGCGAAACACCGGCAAAGCGGCAACCACCCTGCCGTTTTCAGCCGGCGCGTCAGATAATTGCAGGCACAAAAAAGGAGGCCCAATGGCCTCCTTTTTCGGTACGACGATCTGCTGGCTACTTGGCCTGGTAGATGATGCCCGGACTGCATTGCACCATCTGATAATGATCCGGCAGCCCATTGAGGGCTTCGGAAGCCCCCAGGAACAGGTAGCCGCCAGGCTTCAGGGTGCTGTGAATGCGCATCAGGATGTCCTTCTTGACCTCCGCCGAGAAGTAGATCAACACATTGCGACAGAACACGATGTCGAACTTGCCGAGACTGGCGTAGCTGTCCAGCAGGTTGAACGAGCGGAACTCCACGCGGCTCTTGATCGGCGCCTTGACCACCCAGCGCCCCGGCCCCTTGGGGTCGAAGTAACGCTGCAGGCGCTCGGCCGACAGGCCACGTCCAATTGCCAGGCTGTCATATTCACCGGTCTTGCAGTTGTTGAGCATGGTCCCGGACAGATCAGTGGCAACGATCTGCACCCCCATCTTCAACTGCCCCATGTTGCTACGCTCGAACTCATCGATGGACATCGACAGCGAGTAGGGCTCCTGCCCCGACGAACAGGCCGCCGACCAGATGCGCAAGCGTTGGTTGGGGCTGGCCTTGATGGCTTCGGGAAGCACCTTGTTCTTCAACACCTCGAAAGGGTAGGTGTCGCGAAACCACAAGGTTTCGTTGGTCGTCATGGCATCCACGACCATCTCGCGCAAACCACTGCGGGGCTGGGTCTGAATCCGCTGGACCAGCTCACCCAAGGTTTTTATCCCTTGCTGCTCCATCAGTTTGTTGAGACGGCTCGAGACTAGATATTGCTTATTTTCCCCGAGCAAAATACCACAGGCTTTTTCCAGGAAGACCCGGAACTGTTCAAAATCCAAATTACCCGTAGACAATGCTGCCGCCTCTTAAATCTTATGTCCGCCAGGGCGAGTGCCCTTAGCTGTGATCTGCTGCTTTGATCCGGTCGACTACCCGGGATGCCAGGTCATCAGGGCGGAACTTGGCAAGGAAGTCATCGGCACCGACCTTCTTCACCATCGCCTGATTGAACACCCCTGACAACGAAGTATGCAGGATGATATGCAGCTTTTGCATGCGTGGATCATTACGTATCTCGGCCGTGAGGGTGTAACCGTCCATTTCGGGCATCTCGATGTCGGAAATCATCATGAGGAATTCCTCTTCCGGCTTCTTGCCCTCGTCCACCAGTTTGCGCAAGTAATCCAGCGCTTGCCGGCCATCATTCAATGCCACTACCTCGACACCTACGGTTTGCAGGCAACGGGTGACCTGCTTGCGTGCCACCGACGAGTCATCGACGGTCAGCACCCGCAGGGAAACAGCCTTGTGCTGGGTTTCGACATCCACCACTCCTGCCGAGATCGCCTCCGAGGTCGGCGCGACTTCCGCCAGGATCTTCTCCACGTCGATGATTTCCACCAACTGGTTGTCCACCCGAGTGACCGCCGTCAGGTAGTGATCGCGTCCGGTCCCCTTGGGCGGCGGATGGATCTCTTCCCAGTTCATGTTGACGATGCGCTCCACCGAGCGCACCAGGAAACCCTGGGTCTTGGTGTTGTACTCAGTGATGATGACGAACGGATTGCTCTGGTCCTGCAGGCCACCAGAACCCGTAGCCATTGCCAGATCCAGGATCGGAATGGTTGCCCCTCGTATATTCGCGACACCGCACACCACAGGACTGGATTTGGGCATCAGGGTCAGCTTAGGGCATTGCAGCACCTCGCGAACCTTGAATACGTTGATCCCGTAGAGCTGCCCACCGTCCAGACGGAACAGCAACAACTCTAGTCGATTCTGCCCAACCAATTGCGTGCGCTGGTTCACCGAATCCATTACACCAGCCATGCCCAGACTCCCCAAAGCTTTAAGATCCGACGCACGCTCATTGCTAAACGGCACGGCGCTTGCTTTTTAACTGTTATGAACGCCAAAACGACATTTTTCCGACGCCTGACATCCCGCTACCGCACTTTGCTGTGCGGGCTGTCGGCTCTGTGCATTTTAAACCCCGGCAACCCTGCCGTTGCTGATTCGGTCACCCTGCCTGATCTTCTTATCGGCGTCACTCAAGGGTTTCTTGAATTCACGGTAGAAGACTACCTGGCCACCAGTCAAACGGAAGGTCGCTATGAAATCCAGGTCAACCAGCTGGACCCGCGCATGCGCATGCCCAATTGCGACAAGGAATTGACAGCCAACCTGGAAAGCCCGGCCCAACCGCTGGGGCGGGTCACCGTCAAAGTGCGCTGCGAAGGCGCCTCGCCATGGACGGTATTCGTGCCGGCGCAGGTCAAGCTGTTTCGCGAGGTGGTCACCACTGCACGCCCGCTCAAGCGCGCCGGCATCATCGAACCGGAAGACGTGGTGCTGCGCGAACGGGACATCAGCCAGAACAATCAGGGCTACCTCACCTCAGTGGACCAAGCCATTGGTCAGAAACTTGTCCGACCAATGGTCGCCGACCAGCTCGTTACCCTGGCCCATCTGGAGCAGGCGGAAGTCGTGCGCAAGGGCGATCAAGTGGTGATATCGGCACGCAGCGGCACGTTGAATGTACGGATGCCGGGCGAGGCGCTGTCCAACGGCGGCATGAGCGAACAGATCCGGGTCAAGAACCTCAATTCGCAACGGGTGATCAAGGCCCGCATCACGGCGCCAGGGCAAGTGGAAGTGGCCATGTAGATAGCTGGCGCTCAAGCCGTGCGTTCCCTAAACTGTGGCCGATAAAGGGTCGCAGATACCTGACCTGGTTTGTCGACAATCGAGCCTAAAGTTTTTCAGGGTATGGCCGAAAACATGGCAAGCGTCCAAATACCCAGAGGTTTACTTCATCATGGTCATCGACTTCAGCCGTTTAAACAGCTCCCCTTCACTGACAGGCAGTACGCGTACCAGCACCAGCAAGGAAACCGGTGATGCCGGCAAATCCACGCCGCTGACAACCGCCGCCGAGACCAGCAAAAGCGGGGAATCGGTACACCTGAGCAATGAGGCTCAACAGTTGCAGAAAGTCACTGACAAGCTGCGTGATCAGCCTGCCGTCGACAAAGCCCGGGTGGCCGAGTTGAAGCAAGCGATTGCCGATGGCAGCTATAAGGTCGACAGCAACCGCGTAGCCAGCAAACTGCTTAACTTCGAAGCCCAGCGCTAGCCCCAGGCTTGCGCCAGGCTTTTGGACGCTTAATCCCCAAGGCCAGCCATGCACGACACCAACCTACTGCAATTGATCAACGATGACCTTGCTCCAGCGCAACACTTGCTGGAGCTGCTACGCGCCGAGTCTATCGCCCTCCACGGCCGCGACATGCCGCTGCTGGAAGATATCCTGGCGCAGAAGCAAGCCTTGGTCATCTTGCTGGAACAGCATGGCCGTAAGCGCACGCAAATTCTTGCCAGCCTGAACCTGCCGACCAACCGCGAGGGGCTCGAGCAACTGGCCAGCCACTCCAGCCTGGGCGCGCAATTGCTCGAACAGAGCAATGTCCTGACCCAATTGCTTGCCGAGTGCCAAGCTGCCAACGAGCTCAATGGTCGCTCGATCCAGATCCAACAGGCCACCACCGCCAACCAGCTGAAAATCCTCAATGGTGGCGAACCTCCTGCCCTATACGACGCCCGCGGCTCTACCTCAATGCTTGCGAAGCCACGCCCACTCAGTCAGGCTTAAACCCAAAAAATGAGCGCGCGCTACCAAGCCGTGAAACATGCTGGCAAAATGCTGGCTCCTGCGTGTAGTTGTATTTTGTCTGGAGATTGATGAACCGTGTTCAACGCCTCAAATGCGGAAGATACTCCGCAGCCACCCAAGGTGCTCACCACTGCGTTGGAGATCTCTTCCAACCTGCGGTTGCTGCAAGAGAGCCATGACCCGCTGATCATCACTTTCCACGAGCGTAGCCAGCGCTTCCAAAGCTATCTGGTGGAAGTGGACCGCGATAGCAACATGATCGCCCTCGACGAAATGATCCCCCGCGACGGTGAACGCTTCCTGCTCGCAGGCGAACCGTTTCGCGTTGAAGGCTTTCATGAAGGCGTACGCATCGCCTGGGAAAGCAACGGCTTGCCCACCCTCGACGAATCCAACGGCGGCCGCTGCTACCGCACCACCCTGCCGGACGAAGTGGTCTACCACCAGCGCCGCAACGCCTTTCGTGCCGCCCTCAAGCTGGCACAACTGGTAGACATCGAACTGAGCGGCGAGAAACTCAAATCGCCCCTCAGCGGCAAGCTGCTGGACATTTCCGCCACCGGCTGCAAATTGCGTTTCGACGGCGATATTTCCTCACGCCTGCAACTGGGCCAGGTTTACGAGCGCTTTATCGCCGCCCTGCCCTTCGGCAGCATGACGGCCCCGGTGGAACTGCGTTACCTGCACCACGAAGAACGCATCGACACCACCTTTGCCGGCGTACGCTTCCACAACATGAGCGGCCTGGTACAGCGCCAGGTCGAACGCTTCGTCTATCAACTGCAGCGCGAAGCTCGGCGCTTCGATAAAGACGACATCTGATTCAAAGGCATCAATGAAAACGGGCAGTGCCTTGCGGCAACTGCCCGTTTTTTTTGCGCCTAAGGCCTGGCCCCGCTGAGGTGTTCCCGGGCGCATTCCTCGGCAGGCGGTTCGTCCGCAGCCTGCGGAGTATCCGGTACAGACTCATCAGGCGCAGCTTCCGGCGCGGGCGCGCTCTGCATCTGGTCCTGAACCACCTGTTCGTCAACCCGCGGGTCCAGAGCCGCCACCAACGGTGAACTGGACATGCTGTCCGGCATCGCCACGTGATGCAGTGGCGCATCATCGACCTGATGCAGATTGGTCACGGCCTTCGGCCGAATCCGCCAGACCAGCACCAGGGCAAAGAAACTGAAGAAGGCGTAGAGCATTTGGCTACCGAACAACTTCATCAGCACCCCTGCCGCCAACGGACCAATACTCGCACCCACGCCATAGGTCACCAGCAGCATCGCCGTCAGCGAGACCCGTCGATCCCCTTCCACATGGTCATTGGAGAACGCCACCGCCAGTGGATAGAGACAGAACTGCACCAGGGAACACAGGAAGCCCAGAACAAACAGGACCTCCAGCGGCACCGAAGGCAGGATCGCCAGGGGCAAGGCCACCACCGCCAGGAACAAGGCAAAACAGCGGATCAGCAGCGCCCGGTCATAGCGGTCGGACAGCCAGCCCAGCGGCCACTGCACCACCAGCCCGGCGAAAATGCAGCTACCCATGAACAGACCCACCTGCTCGGTGCTCAAGCCCTGTTGCGAGGCATAGAGTGGCGCCAGACCGTAGAACGAACCGACGATCAGCCCCGAACCCAGTACCGTGCTCAGCGATTGCGGTACACGCTTGATAAAGAAGCGCGGCTCCATGGGTGCAGGGCGCAAGGGTGCCGGGTGAATGCGCCGGGTCATGGCCACCGGCACCAGGCACAGGGCAAAGCACAGCGCCACCAGCATCAGCAGCTCCAGGCCCAGGGCCGGGTGCATGACCAGTATCAACTGCCCCAGCACCAGGCCCAGGTAAGAGGCAATCATGTAGCCGCTGAACACCAGCCCGCGCTGCTTGGCGTCGGCCTGCTCATTGAGCCAGCTTTCGATGACCATGTACTGGCACATCATCCCCAGGCCCACGATCATCCGCAGCACCAACCAGGCCGGCAACCAGTCCACCAGGCCGTGGCCCAGCACCGCCGCGCCGACAATCCCGGCACAGGTGGCGTAGGCACG
This sequence comes from Pseudomonas sp. JV245A, assembly GCF_032424515.1. NCBI lineage: Bacteria > Pseudomonadati > Pseudomonadota > Gammaproteobacteria > Pseudomonadales > Pseudomonadaceae > Pseudomonas > Pseudomonas sp. JV245A. The sequence continues at coordinate 59,482 of NZ_VYKE01000001.1, read as the reverse complement.
GATATGCCCGACCCGGGCAATCAGTCGGTGCCCCAGCTTGCCCCCCAAAACCAGGCCGAAATAGTTGGCCGCCATCAAGGCCCCCACCCATAGCCCGTCGACATGATCGGCGGCCAGGCGCAGGGCCAGATAAGTGCTGAGCAGGCCAGAGCCGATCAGCATCATCAGCGACGCGAAATAAAGCGCTCGAAAGGATTTCCAGATTTGGCGCATCGGCGTTCCGAGCGGCTCCTTGAATGAGGTATCGAGCCCCGGCAAACCGGGGCCCGACCAGCGACGGTTCGGTTATGCCTGGGCCGCTAACACACGCCGCTCCCAGGGAGTAATTTCATCAAAGAAACTGGTCAACTCCATGGTCTTCGAAGCGATGTAGCCTTCGATGAACTCGTTGCCGAACAGTTCCCTGGCCAACTGGCTACGTTTCAGACGCTCCAGGGCCGCATGCAAGGTACAGGGCAACGAAAGATTGTCCGGCACTTCGAACTCACCCTGGATGGCAGCGGTTGGCTCCAACTCGTTCTCGATGCCATGCAAACCTGCTGCCAGGCTCGCGGCGATCGCCAGATAAGGATTGGCGTCCGCCCCCGGCAGACGATTTTCCACCCGTCGCGCCACCGGTGAACTGGCCGGAATCCGCAGGCCTGCGGCCCGGTTGTCGTGGGACCAGCACGCATTGTTCGGCGAAGCGTAAGGATGACACAAGCGCTGATAGGAGTTCACATTGGGGGCGAACAAGGCGGTGAAGTCGGCGAGGCCGGCCTGCAGGCCGCCAATGAAATGCCGGAACATCGCCGTAGGTTGCCCGGCGTCGTCACTGAAAACGTTACGGCCGTTACCCATCTCCACCAGGCTCTGGTGTATATGCATCGAGCTGCCCGGCGTGTGAGCCAAGGGCTTGGCCATGCAGACCACGATCAGGCCGTGCTTGAGCGCCACCTCCTTGAGCAGGTGCTTGAACAGGAAGGTCTGGTCCGCCAACAACAGCGGGTCACCGTGCAACAGGTTGATTTCGAACTGGCTGACGCCCATCTCGTGCATGAAGGTATCGCGGGGCAGGCCCAGGGCGGCCATGCCTTCGTAGACCTCCTTGAAGAATGGCCGCAGACCATTGTTGGAACTCACGCTGAACGCCGAATAGCCTTCCTCCCGGCGCCCATCCAGGCCGACCGGCGGCCGGAAGGGCTGCGCTGGATCGTCATTGGCCGCGAACACGAAGAACTCGAGCTCGGTGGCCACCACCGGCGCCAGGCCCAGGGCGGCATAACGGGCGATTACCTGCTTGAGCTGCCCACGAGTGGAGAGCCGCGAACTCTCGCCGCTGAGCTCATCGGCGTCACAGATGGCCAGCGCTCTGGGCGTTTCGCTCCAGGGCAGGCGGTGGATCTGCCGGGGGTCGGCATTGAGCGCCAGGTCGCCGTCGTCGCTGCCGTAGAAACGTGCTGGCGGATAACCGCCCATGATGCATTGCAGCAGCACCCCCCGCGCCATCTGCAAGCGCCGCCCTTCGAGGAACCCCTCGGCGGTCATTACCTTGCCCCGCGGCACGCCATTCAGATCCGCGGTGACACATTCGATCTCATCAATGCCCGTCAATCGCTCGGCGAGTGAACTGTGGCCATCGGTTGTCATGACTCAATCCTTGTTGTTATACGAGCCGCGAACGGCGACCCGTACAAAATACGCACCACCCGTTCAGGATTTCAAGCAGGCGCGAGTAAAATCCCCGGCCCTGCCCCCACTGGCGGGGCAAGCAGGCCTCCAGCCTTGTTACAGGTCCATGGTGTCCATCAATCAGGACAAGGGAGTAGGCTCGGCACGTCGCCTACGCCAACTTGAGGGAGCGCCCATGCTGGGAAGCCTTGCCGATATTGATTTGCGGATGCTGCGGGTGTTCTGCGCCATCGTTGATGCCGGCGGGTTCACCGCAGCCCAGGCACGGCTTAACACCAGCCTGTCGCGACTGAGCGTGGTGGTCCGGGACCTTGAGGAGCGCCTGGGCTACTCCCTGTGCAGGCGCGGCAGCAGCGGATTTCAGCTGACCGATCAGGGCCAGGAGCTGTTCGAGGCAGCACAGTTGCTGTTCGCCGACATCGAGCGCTTTCGCCAGCACGCCAACCGCCTCGGCCCCATCACCCGCGAGCAGTTGCAGATCGGCAGTGTCGACAGCCTGATCAGCCTGCCCTATGCCCCCCTGTCCCTGGCCCTGGGCCATCTGCGCCGGCGCCTGCCCCAGGTACGGCCGAACCTGCACCTGATGCGCCCCGACGAATTGGAACAGGCCGTGCTCGATGAACGCCTGCACCTGGCCATCGGCGCTTTCCACCATCAACTGTCGGGGTTGCACTATCAGCACCTGTTCGAGGAGGAACAGAACCTCTACTGTGCCAGCAGCCATCCGCTGTTCCCGCGCACCGACGAAACACTGACCCTGGAAGATATCTGCGCCGCCGACTATGTGAGCCGGGGCTACATGGCGGAGCACCAGCGCCCCCATGACCTGCACTTCAACCAGAGCGTCAGCGCCTACGCCATGGAGGCCATCGCCACGCTGATTTTCTCCGGCACCTACCTGGGTTACCTGCCCAGCCACTACGCGGCGGCCTGGGTAGCCAAGGGCCAACTGCGCGCCTTGCTACCCGAGCGCCTGGCCTACCGCTCGCACTTTCACTGCATCACCCGCCAGGGCCAGGAACCCAAGGTCGCACTGGCAACCTTTCTGGAATGCCTGGCCCTGGCCGGGCGGCAACTGGGCGAGGCACACCTTCAACCACTCGCGGCTCAGGGCAAGTAGAGCTTGAACAACCCGCCGCCCAATGGGCCGCCGTTGCTGATCCGAGTGTGGCCGCACACGCCATTGCGCTGATGCAATTCGGCAATGCGCCCAGCAAAGTACAGGCCCAGCCCGGTGCTGCCGCTGCTTTGATTGATGCCCTGCACATAGTCGGCCTGACGCTCGATCATCCCTTGGGGATAGCCTTCGCCATCGTCGTTGATGGACAGCACCACCTGCCCTTCCTCATCACTGACGCTGATCAGCAGGGCATGACGCGCATGGCGAATGGAATTGTTGATGCAATTGGCCAATACCGAGGCGATCAGCTCACGATCGAAGAACCCCAGGGGGCTCAGCGGATCGACTTCATAGGCGGCGGAAATACCACGGCTCTTGAACACGTCCTGGTGGCTCACCAGTTGCGCTTCGATGAAGTCATCCAGTTCGTGGTAGGCCGGCTGCAACGGCAGCTGGTTGATCCCCAGCTTGTACAGCCCCAGCAGTTGCACCAGCATGCCGTTGAGGTGGGCGAACTGATAGTCGATCACCCCCTGCTCTGGCGCATTCTGCTGCTCGGGCAAGCGCGCCAGCCACTGGGCGTGAGCCTGCATCAGCATGGCCAGGGAGTTCTTCATGTCATGTACGGTGGAGGCGATCACCGTGGAAAAGTCGAGCGCCTGTTGCTTTTCGATCATTGGCCAAACGCCTTGCTTCGCAGCTTCTGATAGCGCGGATAACGCGCGTCGGTATCGGGCATCATGCCCACCAATTTAAGGCACGCCCGGCATTCTTCCAGGAGTGCCGCGTCCGGATTGGCGTCGGCGCCGTGCAGCAGCGACTGGGCCATGTTCAGGGCAATACTGATGTTCTTCGGTTGCATGGCCAGGGCCTTGCGGAACAACTCCCGCGCTTCCGCGAGGTTGCCGCCCTTGTAGCTGCGCACGCCCTGACGGTTGATATCGGCGGCGGCATTGGAAGAACTGAGGATAGTCGGGTCGTCGGTCAGCTTGGCGATGTTCTGCATGACCTTCGGATCATCACCATAGATCTCCGCACAGTTCTTGAGCATCGAAGCACCGGCACTGGCCTGCCCCAGCATCTGCAGTTGCTTGGCCACCAGCAGCGCCGCTTCGGGGCTCATGAACTGCTCCATGCCGTCCAGGCGCAGCAGCGCCTGCTCGGTGAGTTTTTCCGCGGTCTCGGCATCATTGAGCAACAGGCTCGTGGCCTTCATCAGCCGCGCGCGAATCTGCAGGCCCGGGTCAGTGGGATTCTCCTTGGCCACGGCACTCAGGGTCTGGTTGATTTCCAGCCGGGTGCGCGTGTCCAGGCCCCTCTCACTGCCCTTGCTGATCAGGGCATGGGCCAGCCCGAGGTTGCTTTCCGGGTCCTTGAAACGCGACTGCGCGCCCTGGGACACCGCCTGGCGATAGGCCCGGGAGGCGCTGTCAAAGTCTTCGTTGGCCATGGCCAGCTTGCCCAGCAATGCCTGGCGCCGCACGGCCAGGGGAGAAAGGCGCACCGCCTCTTCCAGCACGTTCTGGGCCCGCTGGGTATCGCCTTCGGCTACCAGCACCTCTGCCAGCCCGTCGTAGAGGCCCGGCATCATCGGAAAGGCCTTCAAGGCCTTTTCATAAACCGCCTTGGCCTCGCCAACCTGCCCGCGCTTGAACAGCAGGCGCCCCAGCCCGACGTAGGCCCAGGGCAGTGGCCGGTCCGCCAGGATGCTGTTGTACAGGCGCTCCAGGGCCTCGTTCTGATGCATGTCGCGCAGGGCATCGGCGCGGTAGCGCAGGCACAACGGCGCATAACGCGGGTCCTGCTTGCACAGGGCGATGCAGGCGTTGAGCACCTCCACCGGCTTGCCCCGGTCAAGGGCCTGGAGAATGGGTTTGAGCAACGTCTTGCGCTGCTGCAGGCGCTCCAGGCGCTGGGCCAGACCGGAGCGGTTGAAAGGCTTGGTCAGGTAGGCATCGGGCTCATGCTCCAGGGCACTGAGCACCATGGCCTGGCTGCTCTCGGCGGTGACCATGAGGAACACGCTCTCATGGCTGATGAGCTTTTCCAGCATCAGGTCTTCGAGCACCTGCTGGCCGTTTTTCTTGCCGTCGCCCAGGTGATAGTCCTGGAGGATGAAGTCGTAGCGCTTCTGCGCGCACATGCGCAGGGCCTGCTCGCCAGTGTCGGCGGTGTCTACATCCTTGACGCCCAGCTCACGCAGCATCGAACGCACCGAACTGCGGAAGTCCGAGAAATCATCGACGATCAAAAAGCTCTTTTGGTGGTACGCCAGCATCGAAGATTCCAGGCAAGTAAGAAGATCAATCCAAAGACAGCAGGACCCACCCGGCTTCGCAGCCTGTTTTTGGCGCGCAGATAATAGCTGCTGGCCACGGGCTATCAAGCACTTTCCGGTCGGCCTGTGATCCAGGCCGCCACTTGGGAACACAATTGTCCACTGAGGTTATCGGCCGGATTACGCATTCCCTTATAGCCGACGGGCGGCATTTCACCGCGGATTACACAAGTCTCGACCAGCCCGTGTACTCAGCCGTAAAAGAGGCCCGTTTGCACGCTCAAACCTTGGATTCTGAAACATCACCTGATAGCGTGCTGCGCCTCACAGCCTCGATCGTTTCTTGCCGGAAATGCCCCTGCATCGCAGAGGGTCTGCCGCGCAATAAAGGGTCCATCAGTCGCAAGCGCCTCAGGCTTGCGACCCGGGTGTCGAAGGATCGGCATGACACCCCACGGAGGTACCAACGACGAGGAAGTGCCGGTCTGCCAGGCAGTGCATCACGTGATGCGCAGGTCATTATCAAATGGAGTTAACGATGGCGCATAACAGCAGTGCGATAACCGGCATTGAACTGGAACAGTTCATGGACCGCCTGGAGGCGCAACAGCAAGAACAGGAAACCGATGCCCTGCTGGCTCAGTTGCAGGCACAACCGCTGCAGGCCGACTCCCTGGCGTCCATCGACCGCCTGCACACCCTGTGGATGCAGGCCGGTGATTCAGCGGCAGCCCGGGCCGTCATCGATCGGGATGGCGACGCTCTTGTACAAGCCGCCCCAGAGCCGGCCCGCGCCGAGCTGATGATGAACCTGGCTATCCTGCGCCTGCGGGTCGCCAACTACCTCGATGACGAGCCAACCCTGATCGAAGTGCTCGGACAGCTCGAACAGATGGCCACGCAAACCCTGGATTTCAATGTCGAGCATTACCGCCGCTATCGGATCTTCGACGATCTGGAACGCGCTAGTTGTGAAATAGCACTGAAAACCATCGAAGTGCGCTACGCCCTGACCTTGGGCAACCCTGCCCGCGCGGCCCTGCGTGCCTGGGATGCCGCCGATCAGTATCAGCGCCGCGCCCGAGTCCTGGCCTACCACGACCGCAATGAAGAGGCCCGTAGTGCAGCCCTGGAGGCGGTCAACGCCGTACGTACCGCCGGCCCGGACCAGGATATCGATGAAGGCGACTGGCTGTGGTTGGGCAACTCGCTGATCGAGATCATTCCGCTGCGCCTGGCACTGTTCGAGCAACCCATCGCGCAACTGACCGCTGGCCGCTCCCTGCCCCAGCGCCGCGAATGGGAAGTGCGCACTGCACGCTTGGCGGCCCGCGCCCTGCACGCCCAGGGCGACCTGGCCGGCGCCCTGAAGATCTGCAATGCCGCAGCCCTGAGCCTGGATTCCGACGGGGGCAACAACTTTATCGAATACGAATTGCCCTGGCTGATGGAAGCTGGCCGCATCGACGAAGCCGGATTTCGCGCATTCATCGATGTCTATGACCGGCAAACCGAGCTATGGCCAGCCACCGCCCGCCTGGTACTCGATCGCCTGCAGGACCCTGATGAGCGCAGTGCCTGGTGGCCGATTTGCGTGATGCGTGCCTGTATCACCGAGGAAGTGCTGCAGAGCTTCCTGCAAGCACTGCCAAGTATCGAAACCAGCGAGTCTGCCACCACGCCACTGCTGGCCGCCCTCTCCCTGGCCATGGAGGACCTGCAAGCTGGCGACGCGCTGTATACCGAAGCTCGTGCAGAAGCGGTGCGTCGTGCGCCCGATCACCCCTGGATCACCCGCCTGGCAGCCGTGCATGACGCTGAGCACGGCCTGATCGATGCGGCCACTGAAGTCAGCCTGCTGCAAACCGCCATCCAGGCGGGCCGCATGCAAGACAACCGCAGTGCGTTTTCGCTGTTTGCCGCTCGGATCAACAGCCAGGGGATTATCGAGGCACTCAAAGCGCCCAAGCCCGTCCTGTCCTGCGGCAAGCACGCCTACAACTACGCACTGGGCATTGAAGACCTGGCCGAAGCAGAAGCCGACAAATTGCCCCCGGACGCCCGGGACCAGGCCTATGCGTTGCTGCGCGAAGCCCAGAGAGATGCCTACGAGCAGGGCCAGGCCCATATGGAGCGCTATTTCGCCAGCGGCAGCGGCCACCCCTACGATGCCTGCGCGCACCTGTATTCCATGCTCTGCAACAACCTGGCGATCAACTACCGCTACTACAACCCGATTCGCTACGAAGACGCCATCGAACTGCATACAAGGGGCATCGCCGCCAGCCCATTCGCCGAACACTACAACGGGCTGCTCAGTGCGCGTATCAGCCTGGAGGATCTGCCCGGCATTATCGATGCCGCGGAACAGCTTTGGCATTATTCGGCCGAGTTCGGCTACAGCCGCCACAACCCGGATGAATACGTAGCCTCGGTGGCGTACGCCCTGTACAAGCTCGATCGCGACAATGAGATCCTCATCTGGCTCGAACGCCTGCTCAAGTGGCAGGAAGAGCAAGGCGTCAGCGATCAGCAACTGGACAGCTCGGCGCTGTTTGCCCGGATCCAGGTCGCACGCTACCTGGCCCATGCCCATCCGGACAACGCCGACAGCCTCTGGCAGCGTTACCAGCCGGCGGTACTGTCCTTGAACGAAGTCTCGGTCATGTCCGCCTCGGTGGACTTCCTCAAGGCCCGGGGGCGGGCCGCCGAAGCCATTGACTACTGCGCACGCACCCTGGCCCTGTGTGCCCCGGACGACGATTACGACATCCGGTGCCGTGCCCGGATCGAGCAAATCCTGAGCGAGCTGCAAGCCCCGGCTCAACCGGCCGGCAAGAAAAACTGGTGGCAGATATGGAAGTAAGCGCCGACAAGCGCAGCCCCAGCTACGCCCCGCGCAACCTGCTCAATGCCGATGAACAGAAACGCGGTATCACCCAGCGCAGCCAGCAGCGCAGGGACGAGCAAGCAGTGCAGGGTTGGCTGTTGAACCACTTCTATCGCCATCTGGTAGGCAACTTCGAACCGGCACGACGCATCCAGTCCCTGGATGACGCCTGTACGGCCCTGGGTAGCGACTCGGTGCCGGCCTGGGTGAACGGCTATTTCGAGCGCGCTGCCAAGGCGCAATCCGAAGACCCCGCCAAAGCCCTGGCGCCCCTGGTCTGGATCGACCCGCAGGAGCCGCAGCTGCTGCACCAGGAAGCCCAACTGGTGGAGTTCCTGACCTCACGCAAAGGCACGGCTCTTGAGGGCAAGCTGGATCGCATCACTTGCCCGCAAGCGCTGGCATTGTGGGAAAGGGAGCATGCACAAATGGCGGCCCGGGTCGATCAGGGATGGCGCCAGAGCTCTGCCCAAGCCCTGACCGTGACCCTTACCTGTGCCGAGCACACCTGGGTCGAACTGCGCCCGCAAAGCCCGCTGTTGCGGGCCGAGATGGCTTTTGAAAGCTACGTGATGCGCCATTGCCTCGGGCAGTTCGCCGACCGTCGGGCCCTGACCGGCGGCTACGGCGAGCGTTACGCCGAAGCGGTGGAACAACAGGGCATGCGCGTGTTCAGCCTGCGCGATGCTCAAGGCCAACCCCACATCACCGTCAGCCTGATCATCCAGGACGACGGTGCACTGACGGTGGAGCAGGTCAAAGGCAAGCAGAACCGCCCGCCCGTCGAACGTTATTTCCACGACCTGCTGCGCTTTCTCAACACCCTGGGTACCGACCAACAGACCCCGGCCGACTGCATTGCCATCGGCATAGTGCGTACCGAGGCGGGTTGGCTGCGTATCGAAGAAGTCAGTGATCCTCAAACCCAGACCCGTCTGGTAGCCCGTTACCCACAGTTGTTCCGACGGCTGGAAGCCCCTTCGGCCATGGTCGAGTGGCTGGTCGCGGCACGCCAGTCCGACCTGCTGCTGGAGGTCGCGCCCCAGGCGCCGACCGTCAAGTACGCCACCCGCCACATCTTCAAGAAAACCCCCTTGCCACCACGTCAGGCCGAGGACCCGCAGTATCGGACCGAAGGCGTGCCCTGGTCAGATATGTCCCCATCCCTGGCCGAAGAAATCAGCACATGGCAAAACAGAAGCAGGTAATACGCAGATGATGACGGTAATTGTCGTGCTATTCGGCGCCTGGCTGGGCTGGCGTCACTTTCGCCGCCCGTCGGGAACATCCCTGGTGGTATTCACACCACGTAAGCGTTGGGCACTGACACTGGCACAACCCATGGTCGATGCCACCGGAATGACCGGTTTCTACGACCCCGATACCACCCACTTCATGGATCAGGCGAAAAGCACCCTGCGGGCCTCGTTGCTGCACCAGATCGGTTTTCGCAGCAACGCCACCGACGACGAAGTCTGCGCCCATCTCAATGGCACCCTGGAGCGCCAGTGGTTTCGTATTGACCTGCATAGCCTGAATCCCAGTGACGACCCGCGAGCAGCCATGGCCTTCGCCTGCGTGCGCAGCGCATTTTTTGTCCGTTGCGCCATGTTGATGAGCTGGCTCGAACCTGAAACAGGGTGGCGTATCATGCTGCTCAACGCCCAGCGGGCCCAGGACTGCTTCAACGATTGGGAAGACTTCGGCAAGGCCTTCATGCTGGGCCGCCAGCAATGGATAGCCGCATTCAGGGCCGATTCGCTGGGAACTTCATTCAATGAAGCGAAGCTGAGCCAGTTGCTGGCACCCGGCAGCGGAGTGTGGGCAAGCGTCGACTGGAAGGGATTGCCGGCGCTCTGTCCGGTAGCGGATTGATATTTCTGGCCCTGGCGACAAGCAGCCAGATCAGCAAAACAACGTGAATCCTTGCAGGCCATCAAAAACACTCACTGTGGCCCTGTGCACAAGCACGTAGCCCCACGCTGGTCCGGCTGGCACCAATACAAGAAAAAGGGAGCGTTATTTAACGTGCCCCTCGCATAGAAGAAATCAAAAAAGCCCCGCCGGAGGATCGCCCGGCGGGGCTTTTCTTTATTCTTTCGCTCCGGGGTCCAAGAACAGATCAACCGCGCAGGGATCAGCCCAGAAAGATACGAATTATATGGTGTCCCAGGGCAGGTTCGAACTGCCAACCTTCCCCTTAGGAGGGGGATGCTCTATCCAATTGAGCTACTGAGACAAAACAGCGAGCGCCATTGCGGCACGGCGCGGAGGACGGCGTGCATGTTAACGGCCAAGGCTGCATTTGTCATGTGATCCATAGGGCTTTTTGCAGGAAGCATCAGGCTCGCCCCGCGGCTTCGATACCGCGTCGTGCAAATTGCATCACTGCAAAAAGCCATCATTGCAAAATGCAATTCAAGAGACTTTAAAAATCAGCTCAACATATTGTTTTTAAAGACTTTATCGCCAGGTAAACTCTTGGCACGCAGGCTGCTTAATCAGTGGATAAACACTGAGGAGATGCCGCCCATGAATAGCGCTCTGTTGCTCTTGAATGCGATTGCCATCGCCGTATTGGCGGCCTTTCACTTTCAACCTGCAGATGACGCTGCCCCTGGCGGGACATCCTTCGCCCATTACCAGCAACGCCTGGCACCCCAGCTGGCAGTCATGAACACCCAGATTGAGCCTGGCTCAGTGACCCGGGTTACCCAGGGAAAAGCCTCGCAACAGCCAGCCGCCGCACCCACTGAACGCTGGGTATTTTGAGACCGAGACTACAGGAGCCATTTATGTCCACCGCCGCCAAAAGCCTGCTTGTTCTGACGCTACTCAGCGCCATTGCCGCTGTGTTCCTGCCTGAAGAACCTCTGGGCAGCGCGCCACTGATCATCAGCGGCTCACTGTTCGGCCTGTTCCTGCTGGCACTGCTGGCTGGCCGCAAGATCAAGTTCGACCCTGTATTGCGCTGATACCGTGCTCTTGCAATATGCCTAAGAGGCGCCTCAAGGTAACCTGCAATTCGGCAGAATTATCCAGGCGAACCACTCCCTCCTCATCCAGCCAGCCGGCATGGGCAAACTGTTCATTACGCTGCAGGCGCTCTTCTATCTCCGGCAGGCTTTCCCTGGCCCGACGCAGCAAGCGACGGCGTAATACTTCGTTATCAACCGTCAGAACTATCGGAATCAGATCGGGATACCGAGCTCGCGCCCTGGACAGATAGCCTCTGGACCCGTTGACCAGGACATTGCGCCCCTGCGCCAACCAGCTATCGATCACCACGGGAATCCCATAACCCAGGCCATTGGCCTGCCAGAACAAAGCGAAATCCCCCCGGCCTACTCGTCCCGCGAACTCCTCGGCGGTGACCTCAATCGCCTCCTCTCCCACCGACTCGGCAGAGCGCGTGATCACCCTTCTTGCCACTTCACAGCCCAACGCACTTAAAGGCTGCCGGGCCGCATCAATCAGGCTATCCTTGCCGGCCCCTGAAGGCCCCATCAAGTAGATCAACCTACCCGGCATGGGTGGCTGCTCCGCAGAGCACAACTAGTAAATCGGCCATTTGCCACTATCCTCTGACAGGTAGGGATTACACTTTCACCCGCATAGCATGCACCTTCGTCGGTGCACTGACACTCCCGCAGGATGGGAGAATGCGGCCAGCAACGCGGACCCGACGAACTTTTCAAACCAGTCCGCATTTCTGATAATTGGTGCTGGCATAACGCCTTTATCCAGTTCAATATTTGTCACAGAATTGACGCCAAGGATCTGGCAATTTTGAGGCATGATGCGGGCCTCTTAACAATTCAGGTTGAACATTTGGCATTCAGGCTTGTCCTAAAAGACAGCCCGCGGCCAATTCCGAGAACCGCTCCCCCTGAACTAACCGGTTAAATATATGCGCCCATTGAAACAGGCAATTTATTCCAGCCGTACGGCTGACAAGTTCGTCGTACGTCTACCCGACGGGATGCGTGAACGCATTGCCGAGGTGGCTCGCAATCATCACCGCAGCATGAACTCCGAAATCATCGCGCGCCTGGAACAGAGTCTTATTCAGGAAGGCGCCTTGGGTGAAGAGCTGAGCATGCGCCTGGACAGCCCCGAACTGTCCTTGCATGAGCGCGAACTGCTTCAACGTTTCCGCCAACTCTCACATCGCCAGCAAAACGCTTTGGTTTCGCTGATCGCCCATGACGCTGAAATGGCCGCAGACGCCACCTGATTGCATCTCGCAAGCTCAAGCCAGCCTAGTCGCTGGCTTTTTTTTGCCCCGCCAAAAGCAGCGAAGCGCCATTTAGGCGCTTCGTCGGTAACCAACAGGGAAGAACGGCTCAAAGCAGGAAAATGGTCGCCAGGCCGAGAAAGATGAAAAAGCCGCCACTGTCAGTCATGGCGGTGATCATCACGCTAGCGCCCATCGCCGGATCACGCCCCAGGCGCGCCAGGGTCATGGGGATCAGAACTCCCATCAGCGCCGCCAGCAGCAGGTTCAAGGTCATGGCAGCAGTCATGACCACCCCCAGCGACCAGCTCCCGTAGAGCATGTACGCCACGACACCGATCACCCCACCCCAGACCAGGCCATTGATCAGGGCTACGGCCAGCTCTTTACGCATCAAGCGCGAGGTGTTGCCAGTGCTCACCTGGTCCAGGGCCATTGCCCGGACAATCATGGTGATAGTCTGATTACCCGAGTTGCCACCGATACCCGCAACGATGGGCATCAGGGCCGCCAACGCCACCAGCTTTTCAATCGAGCCCTCGAACAGCCCAATCACCCGGGACGCGACAAACGCGGTAATCAGATTGATCGCCAGCCAGGCCCAACGGTTGCGCAGGGATTTCCAGACCGAGGCGAAGATGTCTTCCTCTTCCCGCAGACCGGCCATGTTGAGGACTTCGGTCTCACTTTCCTCACGAATCAGGTCGACCATTTCGTCGATGGTCAAACGACCGATCAACTTGTCGTTCTTGTCGACCACAGGGGCCGAAATCAGGTCATAACGCTCAAACGCCTGAGCCGCGTCGTAGGCATCTTCATCCGGATGAAAACTCACCGGATCACTGGCCATGACCTCGGCGACCTGCTTGTCCGGGTCATTGACCAGCAGACGCTTGATCGGCAGCACCCCTTTGAGCACGCCGTCGTAGTCCACCACGAACAGTTTGTCGGTGTGGCTTGGCAATTCTTTCAGACGACGCAGATAACGCAGGACCACTTCCAGGCTGACATCCTCGCGGATGGTCACCATCTCGAAGTCCATCAGCGCACCGACCTGCTCCTCATCATAGGACAGCGCGGAGCGAACGCGCTCACGCTGCTGGCCGTCGAGAGCCTCCATCAGCTCATGGACGACGTCTCGCGGCAGCTCGGGGGCCAGGTCAGCAAGTTCGTCAGCGTCCATCTCCTTGGCGGCAGCCAGGAGCTCGTGATCGTCCATGTCGGCGATCAGGGTTTCACGTACGGAATCGGATACTTCGAGGAGGATGTCGCCGTCACGCTCGGCCTTGACCAACTGCCAGACGGTCAGACGCTCTTCCAGAGGCAAGGCTTCAAGGATGTAGGCAACGTCAGCAGAGTGCAGATCATCGAGCTTGCGTTGCAACTCGACGAGGTTCTGCCGATGGACCAGGTTCTCGACCCGGTCATGATGATGGCCTTCCTGACGGTGCGTCAGGTCTTCAACTACCCGCTGGCGCTGCAGCAGCTCGACGACTTGAGCCAGGCGGTCTTGCAGGCTTTCCTGCGTTTTCTTTACTTCTACTTCGGTCATAGGCGAACTCCACTCCCAGCAGAGGAGCACGCCGGAAGGATCAATCAGTCAGTTCATGATTGTTAAAACGGGATACTGAGTAACTACTGGGTAAGTCCATGGAGGTATTCCACAAGCCCCGGCGGGGCTGACGGGCGCAATCATACACCGCTTGACGGTTTTAAACGTTAAAAAATCGCGGCAAGAACAAGCGCTTGCGGCATAAAGCTGAGCAACGTCCGAATCTATGAGACTGCGACGCCTCGACAGAAAAAGAAAACACACAGCACAGGAAAAAAGTCGGAGAGACAGACTCACAGGCATTGCATTCGACTTCCGCCGGGCAAAGCCGTTCCAGCCCAGGAGGGCAAAAGAGATAAAGGAGGATAAAAAGGCAGAAAGCAAAAAGCCCGCATCTTTCGATGCGGGCTTCCTGATGTATGGTGCACTCGACAGGATTCGAACCTGTGACCGCTCGGTTCGTAGCCGAGTACTCTATCCAGCTGAGCTACGAGTGCATTTTGTGTTTTTAGACCAGACCACAACTGGTTGAAGCCAAGTTAACTACATAACTGTAACTAACTCTTAAATGGTGCACTCGACAGGATTCGAACCTGTGACCGCTCGGTTCGTAGCCGAGTACTCTATCCAGCTGAGCTACGAGTGCATTTGTTGCCGCGCATTATAGGCCGTTAAATCTTTTTGTAAAGCACTTTTTCTAGTAATTTCAACAACTTACAGAAGAAGCCAGATTACAACGTACTAAGCAAATAATGGCGGAGAACGGGGGATTCGAACCCCCGACACCCTTTTGAGGTGTACTCCCTTAGCAGGGGAGCGCCTTCGGCCACTCGGCCAGCTCTCCGCAACACGGGGCGTATATTAACCAGCTTTCTCCCCGTTTGCAAACAAAAAAAACGATAAAAATTAATGGCTTGGTTCTTCGTCCTTCTCTTTCTTAATCCGCAGGTAAATTTCCTCACGGTGAACCGCCACTTCTTTGGGGGCGTTGACACCAATACGCACTTGATTACCTTTGACGCCGAGCACGGTCACAGTGATCTCGCCATCACCAATGATCAGGCTTTCTGCGCACCGACGAGTCAGAATCAGCATACCTTTCTCCTCACGCATTACATTTTCAGGGACTACAGTCTGCAAAAAAAAGGGTGTTGGCCTACAACCGGGTCGGCTGCAGTCCTACACGCCTAAGTATTGACTAGCACGGGCAAAAGAACAGTTTTCTCCCGTGCCGATCAAAAACACAAAGGGCGCGGTCAGACCGCGCCCTTTCAAACACGCATCACTCGCCCTGTCGGGCCGGAGCGTCGAGCTCGAAAGCGGTATGCAGCGCACGTACCGCCAACTCCAGGTACTTCTCCTCGATCACCACCGAAACCTTGATTTCAGAAGTGGAGATCATCTGGATGTTGATGCTCTCTTTAGCCAGGGCCTCGAACATGCGGCTGGCAACGCCCGCGTGGGAGCGCATGCCGACACCAACGATCGATACCTTGGCGATGTCTGTGTCGCCTACCACTTCGCGGGCACCGATTTCACGTGCGGTGTTTTCCAGCACGGTCTGGGCCGCCAGGTAGTCATTGCGGTGCACGGTGAAGGTGAAGTCGGTGGTGTTATCGTGCGAAACGTTCTGCACGATCATGTCGACTTCAATGTTCGCCGCGCTGATCGGGCCAAGGATCTTGAAGGCCACGCCAGGGTTGTCTGGCACGCCACGGATAGTCAGCTTGGCTTCATCGCGGTTGAAAGCGATGCCGGAAATGATCGGCTGTTCCATGGATTCCTCTTCATCAATAGTAATGAGGGTGCCCGGACCCTCCTGAAAGCTGTGCAGAACGCGCAGCGGAACGTTGTACTTGCCAGCAAACTCGACCGCACGGATCTGCAGCACCTTGGAACCGAGACTGGCCATTTCCAGCATCTCTTCGAAGGTGATCTTGTCCAGGCGCTGAGCCTTGGGCACAACCCGCGGATCGGTGGTGTAGACGCCGTCCACATCGGTATAGATCTGGCACTCATCGGCCTTCAGAGCCGCCGCCAGCGCCACACCGGTGGTGTCGGAACCACCACGACCCAGGGTGGTGATGTTGCCGTGCTCGTCAACGCCCTGGAAACCGGCAACCACTACCACACGACCGGCTTTCAGATCGCCACGAATCTTCTGATCATCAATCTGCAGGATTCGCGCTTTATTGTGAGCGCTGTCGGTGAGGATGCGCACCTGGTTACCGGTATAGGACACCGCCGGAACACCGCGCTTGATCAACGCCATGGCCAGCAACGCGATAGTCACTTGCTCGCCGGTGGAGACGATCACATCCAGCTCACGGGGAACCGGTTTGGCTTCGCCACTGATCTGCTTGGCCAGATCGATCAGGCGGTTGGTTTCGCCACTCATCGCCGACAGCACGATCACCAGGTCATCGCCGGCTTCGCGGAACTTCTTCACCTTGTCGGCGACCTGCTCGATCCGCTCGACAGAGCCGACCGAAGTGCCTCCAAATTTCTGTACGATCAAAGCCATTTTCTAAGCCGCCTCAGCCCGTAAAGGGGCGCCCGTTAAACAATCAAACTGCACAGCGCAAGGACCCGCCACTAGACGACGGGCCCGGCTCGGCGCCTTAAATACCCTGCTCGACAAATGGCACGGTCAGGGCCAGCGCGGCATCCAGTGCAGCGGCATCAACACCGCCGCCCTGCGCCATGTCTGGACGACCACCGCCCTTCCCGCCCACTGCCGCAGCGGCTTGCTTCATCAAATCACCGGCTTTGAGTTGGCCAGTCAGGTCCTTGGTTACACCGGCAACCAGTACGACCTTTTCCTCATGGACACTGCCGAGCAGGATCACTGCGCGGCCGAGTTTGTTTTTCAACTGATCCACCAGCGCCAGCAGCGCCTTGCCGTCCTGGCCGTCAAGACGCGCAGCCAGCACTTTCACGCCCTTGACGTCTGCCGCCTGAGCGGACAGATCATCGCCCGCGGCGCTTGCAGCCTTGGCCTGCAACTGCTCGAGTTGCTTCTCCAGCAAGCGGTTGCGTTCCAGCACTGCTGACAGCTTGTCGATCAGGTTGTCGCGGCTGCCCTTGACCAGGGTCGCCGCTTCCTTGAGTTGTTCTTCCGCCGCATTCAGGTACGCCAGGGCCGCAGCACCAGTCACTGCCTCGATACGACGCACGCCGGAAGCCACACCGCCTTCGCTGGTGATTTTCAGCAAGCCGATATCGCCGGTACGATTGGCGTGGATACCGCCACACAGCTCTACCGAGAAGTCGCCGCCCATGCTCAGTACGCGCACGCTGTCGCCGTACTTCTCGCCGAACAGCGCCATGGCGCCCTTCTTCTTGGCGGTATCGATATCAGTTTCTTCGGTTTCCACCGGGGTGTTCTTGCGAATCTCGGCGTTGACGATGTCTTCCAGCGCCTTGATCTGCTCGGGCTTGATCGCCTCGAAGTGGCTGAAGTCGAAACGCAGGCGCTGGCTGTCCACCAGCGAGCCCTTCTGCTGTACGTGTTCGCCCAATACCTGGCGCAGCGCAGCGTGCAGCAAGTGGGTGGCCGAGTGGTTCAGCGAGGTCGCGTGGCGCACTTGCGCGTCGACCTGGGTTTCAACCGGCGCACCAACAGTCAGGCTACCCTTGGCCAGCACGCCATGGTGCAGGAAGGCACCGCCGGTCTTGGTGGTGTCGCGCACGTCGAAACGCGCGTTGCCAGCCTGAAGATAACCGCAGTCACCGATCTGGCCGCCGGATTCGGCATAGAACGGGGTCTGGTCAAGAATCACCACACCCTCTTCGCCTTCGCTCAGCACGTCGACCGATTGCCCTTCCTTATAAAGAGCAACCACTTTCGCCGAACCGCTGGTGGCGTGGTAACCGGTGAACTCGGTGGCCACGTCGACCTTGACCAGGCTGTTGTAGTCCATGCCGAAAGAACTGGCGGAGCGGGCACGCACACGCTGGGCTTCCATTTCGCGCTCGAAGCCTTCCTCGTCGAGAGTCAGGTTGCGCTCGCGGGCGATATCGCCAGTCAGGTCCATCGGGAAACCGTAGGTGTCGTACAGCTTGAACACCACGTCGCCCGGCACCACCGAGCCCTTGAGCTCGGCCAGGTCCTGCTCGAGGATCTTCAAGCCCTGCTCCAGGGTCTTGGCGAACTGCTCTTCTTCGGCTTTGAGCACACGCTCGATGTGCGCCTGCTGGGACTTCAGCTCCGGGAAGGCTTCGCCCATCTCGGCAACCAGGGCGGCAACGATCTGATAGAAGAAGCTGCCCTTGGCGCCCAGTTTGTTGCCGTGACGGCAAGCGCGGCGAATGATCCGGCGCAGCACATAGCCACGGCCTTCGTTGGACGGCAGTACGCCGTCGGCAATCAGGAAGCCGCAGGAACGAATATGGTCCGCCACCACTTTCAGCGAAGCCTGGGCATCGTTGGTGCAGCCGATGGCCTTGGCTGCCGCATCCAGCAAGCTCTGGAACAGGTCTATCTCATAGTTCGAGTGCACGTGCTGCAGCACCGCGCTGATCCGCTCCAGGCCCATGCCGGTGTCCACCGACGGCGCGGGCAGCGGGTGCAACACGCCATCGGCGGTGCGGTTGAACTGCATGAACACGTTGTTCCAGATTTCGATGTAACGGTCGCCGTCCTCTTCCGGCGAGCCGGGCGGGCCGCCCCAGATATCGGCGCCGTGATCGTAGAAAATCTCGGTGCAAGGGCCGCACGGGCCGGTATCGCCCATGGTCCAGAAGTTGTCGGACGCGTAAGGCGCACCCTTGTTGTCGCCGATACGCACCATGCGCTCGGCGGGTACGCCGACTTCCTTGGTCCAGATGTCGTAGGCCTCGTCGTCGGTGGCATACACCGTGACCCAGAGCTTTTCCTTGGGCAGGTTGAGCCACTTGTCGGAGGTCAGGAAGGTCCAGGCGAAGGTGATCGCATCACGCTTGAAGTAGTCACCGAAGCTGAAGTTGCCCAGCATTTCGAAGAAGGTGTGGTGACGAGCGGTATAACCGACGTTTTCCAGGTCGTTGTGCTTGCCGCCGGCGCGGACGCACTTCTGGCTGCTGACAGCGCGGGTATAGGCGCGCTTTTCCTGCCCCAGGAAGCAATCCTTGAACTGGTTCATCCCCGCGTTGGTGAACAGCAGGGTGGGGTCGTTGCCTGGGATCAAGGAGCTGGAGGCTACACGGGTGTGGCCTTGCTCTTCGAAGAAGCGGAGGAAGGCTTCACGGATTTCTGCGCTTTTCATTAGGTTCTTCCACGGAGACTGCGGCCAAAGGCCTGTGCGCAACGTCAACAGACGAAACGACGGCAAAGGGCCGCATTATATCGGCGTTAATCACTAGGTACAGCGTGTTTGTACGATACAAACAGTCAATTGGACGGAGAACACTGTCAGTTACGGGAAAACTCGGCAAAAGTGCTCAGCACGTGCTCGATTTGCCCGGCGCTGACGTCCAGATGAGTGACCAGACGCAACCGTGATGCGGCGCTGAGCTTGATCCCGCGCTCGGCGGCGAACGCCTTGAGCGCCTCGGCCCGATCCCCCATCTCTACATACACCATGTTGGTCTGCACCGGCTCGACACTGTAGCCCACCCGCCGCAGGCCATCGGCCAGCAATTGTGCATGGGCGTGGTCGTCGGCCAGACGCTGTACCTGATGGTCCAGGGCATACAGCCCCGCTGCCGCCAAACCGCCTGCCTGGCGCATGCCGCCACCGACCATCTTGCGCAGGCGCCGGGCCTTGGCGATCAGTTCCACCGAGCCACACAGCACCGAGCCCACCGGCGCACCTAGACCTTTGGACAGGCACACCGACACCGAATCGAAATGCTCGGCAATCACCCGTGCATCCACCCCCAGCTTGACCGCTGCGTTGTACAGCCGCGCGCCATCCAGATGCAGGGCCAGCCCGTGTTCCCGGGTAAAGGCCCGCGCCTGGGCCAGGTAGGCCAAGGGCAGCACCTTGCCCTGCATGGTGTTTTCCAGGGCCAGCAGGCGGGTGCGGGCAAAATGAAAGTCATCGGGCTTGATGGCCGCAGCCACCTGGACAAGGTCCAGCGAACCGTCAGCCTGCAATTCCAGTGGCTGGGGCTGGATAGAGCCGAGTACCGCCGCGCCCCCGCCTTCATATTTATAGGTATGGGCCTGTTGCCCGACGATGTACTCGTCGCCCCGCTCACAGTGAGCCATCAAGGCCAGCAGGTTGCTCATGGTGCCCGAGGGCACGAACAGCGCCGCAGCAAAACCCAGGCGCCGCGCCAATTCACCTTCCAACCGATTGACTGTCGGATCTTCGCCGTACACATCATCCCCGGTGGGCGCACTGGCCATGGCATCGAGCATGCCAGGGGTCGGCTGGGTCACGGTGTCACTACGAAGATCGATCACGCTCATCACATCTGGCCTCGGCTGTGGGACCTGCAAGGTCCGCTCTTGAACAGGGGGAACTCCCTTTCGAAACGAAACTGCGGCCATGGCCGGCAATAATCAAGCAACAACTGTAGAAAAGCCTGAGTCTGGCGTTGAAAAATCCGATGAGAATTATCCAAAAGGTGCGATGCGTCTCGCGAGGATCTGTGTTAAAAACTCACCGCCCGCGAAAAATTGCGGGCAAACGTTCTCAGGGCGGGGTGCAATTCCCCACCGGCGGTAATTGCGTGCAATGCGCATAGCCCGCGAGCGCTTGGCGAGACTGGTGGCTTGGCCACAGGTGACGACAAGGTCAGCAGACCCGGTGTGATTCCGGGGCCGACGGTCATAGTCCGGATGAAGAGAGAACGGGATTGGCGCCAAAGGGCCGTTGCCGGGCAGTTCGTGGGAAATCCACGACCGTTCTGCGCGCACCCTTAAATCCCATTCGATTCATATATGCCCTGTTTTTCACACAAACAGGAGTCAGAACAGATGCAACCCACTGCAATCGATAGCAAAAGCAAACACCACCCCAACGAGCGCGTCGCCTTTATCCAGGCCTGCTGGCACAAGGAAATCGTCGATCAGAGCCGTCAGGGCTTCGTCACTGAAATGCTCGCCCAGGGCTATCAGGAATCCGATATCGACTTCTTCGAAGTCGGCGGCGCCTTCGAAATCCCGCTGCACGCCAAACTGCTGGCCAAATCCGGTCGTTATACCGGGATCGTTGCTGCCGGCCTGGTGGTGGACGGTGGCATCTACCGTCACGAGTTCGTCGCCCAGTCGGTCATCAGCGGCCTGATGCAGGTGCAACTGGAAACCGAAGTACCGGTCTTCTCGGTGGTGCTGACCCCGCATCATTTCCATGCGGGTGAAGAGCATCAGAAGTTCTTCTTCGAGCACTTCGTGCACAAAGGCCAGGAAGCGGCGAGAACCTGTGCCGACACCCTGCAGAAGGTCCGCGCCCTGCGCCGTAACGAGCAGCGTGCGGTAGCGGTTTAAGCGGTAGCGGTATCGCCGGCGAGCCGGCTCCTGCGGGGGCCCGGCTTGCCGGCGAACCTCAGGCTAGGCCGTCGGCCGTGGCCGGCACAATCAGAATCCCTGCGCGCAAACCGTTCTTCACCTTGGGATTGGGGAAAATGATCCGTGCCCCCGTCTCCTCGATGACCCAGCGGGTCTGGGCGATATCCTCGGCCAGCAGGTAACCCACTTCCAGTTCGGAAAAGTTCTCGATGTCTGCCGGCAGATGCAGGTGGAAGCTGTCGCTGTGCTTGATGACTTCCCGAGCCACGCTGAACAACTGCAACCCGTCGAGGCTGTCCTGCTCCGCAGGTGGTTCGCTACCGTCGATGATCTGCTTGAGCCGGGTTTCCAGGCGTTCGACATTGACCCCCTGGTTCTGCCCGAATGGCCGTGCCTTGCCCAACTCCAGGGTGAAGGACTCGGCCCCCAGCTGATCGTAGGTGTAGGCACTGAAGACGATGGAGGGCTTGTTCTGCAACAGCACCGCTTCCATACCGGCAGCCCGCAGGCGGGCCAGCTCACGGCGTGAATGCTGACGTCCGTCCTTCCATGGGTACAGGGCAAACTGCTCGATCTTCGAGCCGCGGATTGCCGTGTGCAGGTCGTAGTGCAGGCGCTGGCGATCGGGCTGGCTGAAGAAGCTCGCCGCCAATCGCTCCAGTTCACAAGCGCGCAGGGCTTCGAAACCACTGCTCGATTCATGCCGGCCATTGAATAGCCGGTTGACGTCCTGTTCGACAAAACGCTCGCCGCGGCGCATGGCCTCGGGGTTGCCGAACAGGAACAGGATACGTGCGCGGGGCTTCAGATCGCCCCGGGCGATGTCATGCAACAAGCGGTCGAGCAGCTCGATGGGAGCCGTCTCGTTGCCATGGATTCCCGCTGACAGCAGCAGGTCCAGGCCATTATCGCGAGCCTCGGGCGGCCGCACTTCCAGCGCCCCCTCGCTCAGCCAGCGCATGCGCACGCCGTCGACAGTCAGTTGAGTCTTCTCCGCCGGTTCACGGCCGGCGAGGGTCAGTTCAAGCAGTTTGCCGAGGGCGAGCATAGAGCGGACTTCCTTAGTGGGCGTGGCCGCAGTCAGGGCCGTGCACGTGATCATCGTCACCGGCATCGGCCGGCTCCATTTCCAGTTGCAGGCTGACCAGGTTGGTCGCCAGCGGGCGCAGCAGCAGGCTGGCGTATTCCGCATCACCTTCTTCCACATCCACGCCGATCAGCAGCTGGCCGCGGCCGTCCTGCTGGATCCACACTTCCTTGCCCTGCCACAGCACGGCGAAGCGGGTGCAGGACGTTTCCAGCTGAGTGCCGTCGGTGTCTTCAAGGATCAGCTGCAGGGTATCGCTCATGGGTCGGTTCTCATCTGGGGTAAAGCTGCGCGCCCGGGATCGCCGGGCGCTGGCTTTCAATTGATCTGGAAGGGATAAACCGCGCCCAGTTTAAGGATTTGCGTCAGTTCATCCAGTGCCGTCCGGCACTCAAGCAGCAGTTGCGGGTCCGCCAGGTCGCTTTCGCTCAGGCGGTCGCGATAGTGCTTGTCGACCCATTGGGTCAGGGTGTCGTACAACGGCGCGGTCATGATAACCCCAGGATTGACCGCCGCCAGCTCGGTTTCCTTGAGCGCCACGCGCAAGCGCAGGCACGCCGGGCCACCGCCGTTCTGCATGCTCTGCTTGAGGTCGAAGACCTTCACTTCACGAATCAGCCCGCCAGAGCTGGTGAGGCTTTGCAGGTACTGCCAGACCCGCTCGTTGCCGCGGCATTCCTCGGGCACAATCAGCAGCATCGAGCCGTCGGCGCGTGACAGCAACTGGCTGTTGAACAGGTAGGAGCGCACGGCATCTTCCACCGTCACCTGCGAACGCGGCACGCAGATCGACTGGAAGTTGCCGCCGCGCTTGCCCAGCTTGCCCTGCAACTCGGCGAGCATCTTATCGGTCTCGAGGAAGGCGTCCTCGTGATAGAACAACACCTCGCCATTGCCCACCGCGATCACGTCGTTGTGGAACACGCCCTGGTCGATCACCGAAGGGTTCTGCTGGGCATAGACCACCCCTTCCTCGCTCAGGCCATGCAACCTGGCGACGGCCTGGGAAGCTTCCAGGGTCTGGCGCGCCGGGTACTTCTGCGGTGCCGGGTAGCGAGTATCGAAAGCACTGCGACCGAAGACGAAGAACTCCACGCCGGCCTGCCCATAGTCACGGCAGAAGCGCGTGTGGTTGGCGGCGCCTTCGTCGCCGAACTGCGCTACCGCCGGCAGGGCCGCGTGATGGGCGAAGTGCTTCTGGTCGGCGAACATGGCCCCCAGCACGCGGCTGGTGGTGGGGTGCTCGATGCTGCGATGGTATTTGCAGTTGAGGTTGGCGGCAGTGAAGTGCACACGGCCATCGGCGGTGTCGGCACTGGGGCTGACCGTGGCGGCGTTGGCCACCCACATGCTCGATGCCGAGCAACTGGCGACCAGCAATGGCATCGCCTGCTTGGCGGCCTGCTGGATGACTTGGGCGTCTGTTCCGGCAAAACCCAGGTTGCGCAGGGCGGCCACGTCCGGGCGCTCTTGCGGGGCGAGCACGCCTTGCTGAAAGCCCATTTCCATCAGCGCTTTCATTTTCGCCAGGCCTTGCAGCGCCGCTTCCCTGGGATTGGAGCCCTGCTGGCTGTTGCTCTGGGAGGCAACGTTGCCGTAGGACAGGCCGCCGTAGTTATGGGTCGGCCCCACTAGCCCGTCAAAATTGACTTCATAGGATTTCATCAGCGAGGCTCCACGAATCTGTTTGTTATAGGCAATCGATATCTACACATGGCGAACGCGGTGCGCTCGTTCGCCGGCAAGTCGGCTCCTGCACAGATCTGCAGAAGCCGGCTTGCCGGCGAAAAGGCCACGCCAATCAGGACAGGCGCACACCCGGCGTCAACGCGCTCGGCAGCACCAGGCTCGGGGTTTCCAGGGAGGCCACCGGGTACGCGCAGTAGTCCGCCGCGTAATAGGCACTGGCCCGATGGTTACCCGAGGCCCCCACGCCACCGAATGGCGCGCTGCTGGCGGCGCCGGTCAACTGCTTGTTCCAGTTGACGATACCTGCTCGACTTTCCAGCCAGAACTGCTGGTAGCGCTCGGCGGAGTCCGACAACAGACCGGCCGCCAGGCCGTACTGAGTGTTGTTGGCCTCGGCGATCGCGTCATCGAAATCAGCGTAGCGGATCACTTGCAGCAACGGCCCGAACAGCTCCTCATCAGGGCGCTCGGCCACGGCGCTAACGTCCAGGATGCCCGGGGTCAGCAAGGCGGCCTGAGCCTGGGGCTGGGTCATTTCCAGCAAGGCTACGGCGCCGTTGGCCAACAGCTGCTGCTGTGCATCCATCAGTGCGCGGGCGGCGCCCAGGGAGATCACCGAGCCCATGAACGGCGCAGGCTGCTGGTCAAACGCGCCGACCTCGATGGTTGCGCTGACCGCCACCAGGCGCGCCAGCAACGTGTCACCCCAGGCGCCTTGCGGCACCAGCAAGCGCCGCGCGCAGGTGCAACGCTGGCCAGCCGAGATAAAGGCCGATTGGATGATGGTGTACACCGCAGCGTCCAGGTCGGCGACCTGCTCCACCACCAGGGGATTGTTGCCGCCCATTTCCAGGGCCAGGATCTTGTCCGGGCGCCCGGCGAACTGCTGGTGCAGGTGATTACCGGTACGGCTGGAACCGGTGAAGAACAACCCATCGATACCCGGATTGGCCGCCAGGGCAATGCCGGTTTCCCGAGCGCCTTGCAGCAGGTTCAGCACACCGGCCGGCAGGCCGGCTTCGATCCAGCACTGCACCGTCAGCTCGGCGACTTTCGGCGTCAGCTCGCTGGGTTTGAACAGCACGCTGTTACCGGCCAGCAAAGCGGGAACGATGTGCCCGTTAGGCAGGTGGCCAGGGAAGTTGTAGGGCCCGAACACCGCCACCACACCGTGGGGCTTGTGCCGCAGCACGGCGGTGGCGTCGCCCAGCGGGCCGCTCTTCTCGCCGGTACGTTCGCGGTAGCTCTGCACCGAGATGGCGATCTTGTTGACCATGCTGGTGACTTCGGTGGCAGCTTCCCACAGCGGCTTGCCGGTTTCCTCGCCAATGCAGCGGGCCAGTTCGTCGGCACGGCTCTTCAGGCTGGCGGCAAAGGCTTCGAGCACGCTGATGCGCTCTTCCAGGGAACGCTTGGCCCAGGCCGGAAACGCCTGGCGGGCAGCCTGCACGGCGCTCTCCACTTGTGCGGCAGTGGCACCGTTACCCGACCAGATGACCGCCTGGGTCACCGGATTGACCGAGGTGAAGGCCTCGCCCTGACCGGCCAGCCATTGGCCGGCAATGTACAGCGTGCTCATTATTTCGACTCCCGAGAAGCAGACAGCGGAACCGCGCGGACCTGGTCGCCGGCGTTGAGTTGCAGGCGCTTGGCGGTCAGGGGATCGACCACCAGGGTGCCGGCGGCAAAGCGCGCCGGTGCCGCGGTGATGCGGCAGTCCTCGCGCTTGCGGTTGTGGATCAGGAACGGCGTGGCGTCGTCGCCCGGGGTGCCGATGGCCAGCACCAGCGCCTGGCTGTCACGCACTGCGCGGATCTTGCTGGTCTCGCACTCCACCGCCGGGCCGGCGTCGAAGATGTCGACATAGCCCTGGTAGCTGAAGCCTTCGCTCTTGAGCATGGCCAGCGCCGGCTCGGTGTCGGTGTGGACCTTGGCGATGACGTTGCGCGCATCTTCGGACAGGAAACAGGTATAGAGCGGGAACTTGGGCATCAGCTCGGCGATGAAGGCCTTGTTGCCGACGCCGGTCAGGTAGTCGGCCTGGCTGAACTCCATCTTGAAGAAGTGCCGGCCCAGGCTTTCCCAGAACGGCGAGCGGCCATTCTCGTCGGACATGCCCCTCATCTCGGCAATGATCTTGTTGCCGAACAGCTGCGGGAACTCGGCGATGAACAGCATCCGCGCCTTGGCCAGCATGCGGCCGTTGAGGCCGGTGCGGTAATCGGCATGCAGGAACAGCGAGCACAGCTCGGAGTTGCCGGTCAGGTCATTGGCCAGGAACAGCGTGGGGATCTCGCGGTAGATGTTCAGCTCCTGGGAGGCGCTGACCGTCAGGCCGACCCGGAAGTTGTACCAGGGCTCGCGCAGGCCGACGGCGCCGGCGATGGCGGAAATGCCCACCACCCGGCCGTTGTCGTCTTCCAGCACGAACAGGTAGTCCGCATCGCCGCGCTCGGCTTCACCGCGAAAGGTCTTTTCCGCCCAGCCGACCCGGTGGGTCAGGCGCTCTTCGTTGGCCGGCAAGGTGGTGAGGCCAGTGCCGGTGCTGCGGGCCAGGTCGATCAGCGCGGGTAAATCGCTGCTGCGTACGGGACGAACGATCATGCTATCTCCTCAGACGCAGGCCGCTGGCGGCCTGCGCGAAACTCGCTGCTTCTAGGCTTGCTTTCCAGGTAGTGAAAGCAGGCGTTAAACCGCCACCAGGCGCACGCTGGCGCCTTCGCCGACGCCCAGGGCTTCGGCGGCTTGCAGGTCCAGGGTCACCGGTTTGCCCGGGGCGTAATCCAGCTCCAGCAACACGGCGCGGTAATCCTGCAACTGGCCGTTGGAGACCAGGTACTGGCGGCCGCCGCCCTTGGCTGCTTCACCGATCTTCACCGGCACCACGCGGCTCTGGGCAATCGAGCGGATACCCGAGACCCGCGCATGCAAGGTCGGGCCACCGTCGAAGATGTCGATGTAGTGATCGGTTTCAAAACCTTCGCGCATCAGGATGTCGAAGGTGATCTGTGCCCGCGGGTGCACCTGGCCCATGGCTTCCTGGGCCGCATCCGGCAGCAGCGGCACGTAGATCGGGTAATGGGGCATCAGCTCGGCGAGGAAGGTCCGGCTTTTCAGGCCGCACAGGCGCTCGGCCTCGGCGTAGTTGAGGTCGAAGAAGTTGCGCCCGATGGCATCCCAGAACGGCGAGTCGCCATGCTCATCGCTGTAGCCGACGATCTCGGTCACCACCGAATCGGCGAAGCGCTCCGGGTGGCTGGCGACGAACAACAGGCGGCCGCGGGAGTTGAGCTCCGACCAGGCCGAGCCCACCAGCTCCGGCACCACGTAGAAACTGGTCAGCAGGCTGTTGCCGGTGAGGTCGTGGCACTGGGACAGGACGTGGATCTTGTTGTGGATCTTCAGCTCGCGGGAAGCGTGGACGAAGGTTTCGTTGCGAAAGCTGTAGAACGGCTCGGAGTAGCCGGCGGAGGCGACAATCGCCGAGCAGCCCACCAGCTTGCCGCTGTCGCTGTCTTCCAGGACGAAGAAGTAGCTCTCTTCACCGTTGAAGCTCACTTCAGCGGCGAACGAAGCCTCGCTTGCGGCGATCTTGTCGCTCAGGCGATCCACATCATCCGGCAAGGAGGTGACACCAATCGGGCTGTCTGCAGCCAGACGCTGTACCTCGCCCAGATCAGCCATTTGCGCGGGGCGCATCACCAGCATGGTGTCACTCCTTACTCTAAAACAGGTCGGAAACCGTCCGACTCAGGGAAAAAAATGCCGGGATAGCCCGGCACAGGAATTAGGCTCGACGCCGGCCGCAAAGGCCGGCGCCGAGAAGCACCGCCGCCCTGGATCAGGCTTGAGTCAATTTCGCCACGGCGCGCTCGAAGCGGTCCAGGCCCTGGTCGATATCGGCATCCTCGACCACCAGGCTCGGCGCGAAGCGCACCACGTCAGGGCCGGCTTGCAGGATCATCAGGCCTTCTTTCTCGGCCGCGTTGAACACGTCCTTGGCCTTGCCCTTCCAGGCCTCGCTGAGCACGCAGCCGAGCAACAGGCCCAGGCCGCGGACTTCAGTGAACAGGCCGTACTTCTCGCCGATCTGCAACAGACGGGTCTTGAAGCGGTCGTGCTTGGCTTTCACACCATTGAGCACCTGTGGGGTGTTGATCACGTCGATCACCGCCTCGGCCACCGCACACGCCAGCGGATTGCCGCCGTAGGTGGTGCCGTGGGTGCCGACTACCAGGTGCTTGGCCAGCGCTTCGGTGGTCAGCATCGCCGCGATCGGGAAACCGCCGCCCAGGCTCTTGGCGCTGGTGAGGATGTCCGGGGTCACGCCGTAATGCTGATAGGCGAACAGCTCGCCGCTGCGGCCCATGCCGGTCTGCACTTCGTCGAACACCAGCAGCGCGTTGTGCTGGTCGCACAGCTCGCGGGCGCCTTGCAGGTAGGCCAGCTCGGCCGGCAGCACGCCGCCCTCGCCCTGGATCGGCTCCAGCACCACGGCGCAGGTCTTGTCGGAAACCGCGGCTTTCAGGGCGGCCAGATCGTTGTACGGCACATGGGTGATGCCGGTGATCTTCGGACCGAAGCCATCGGAATACTTGGACTGGCCACCCACGTTCACGGTGAATAGGGTACGGCCGTGGAAGCTGTTCAGGGCCGCGATGATTTCGTACTTCTCGGCGCCGAAACGATCGTGAGCCACGCGACGGGCCAGCTTGAAGGCGGCCTCGTTGGCTTCTGCGCCGGAGTTGCAGAAGAACACGCGCTCGGCGAAGGTGGCGTCGATCAGCTTGTGGGCCAGGCGCAGGGCCGGCTCGTTGGTGAAGACGTTGGACACATGCCACAGCTTGCCCGCTTGCTCGGTCAGTGCGCCTACCAGGGCCGGATGGGCGTGGCCCAGTACGTTGACCGCGATGCCGCCGGCGAAGTCGATCAGTTCCCGACCCGACTGATCCCATACTCGGGACCCCGCGCCACGCACAGGAATGAAGGCCGCAGGTGCGTAGTTGGGAACCATCACCTGGTCGAAATCGGCGCGTTGCACCGGAGCTTGCTCAACGGACATCGGAGTCTCCTGAAGAGGAACACCCGCCTGAAACTGGCGAGCGATGGAGGGATTGTAAGGACAGTTTTGTGCCCGGCCTTGTCGCCAAGCGACAACTTCTTATAGCGCCAACCCAGGTTTTAAGCGGGTTTATGGCAATGCGACAAATAGCGTCGCAAAGGCGCAGTTTAAACTGCGCACAGCCTCAGCGGCAGATTTGCCGGGCAATTTGCCCAAGGTAATTACCCAGGTAGTTACGAGGCGGGCAGCCCCAAATCTCGAAAAGGTTATCGACGTTACGACAAGAGGACGTCGAACGGGATTTTGCGGGCGAGCGGGTTGCCTGTGGGATTCGCCGGCAAGCCGGCTCCTACAATACGGGGTCAACCGCGCTCGGAAGGCACGGAGGAGAGTTCGAACGGGCTGCTGCTGCGCCGCTGATTGCGATCTTCACGCGGGGTGGCGCCAAAGAAGTTGCGGTAAGCGCTGGAGAAGTGCGGGCCGGAAGAGAAACCACAGGACAGGCCGATCTGAATGATCGACTTGCTGGTCTGCATCAGCATCTGCCGGGCCTTGTTTAGGCGCAGCTCCAGGTAATACTGGCTGGGCACGCGGTTCAGGTACTGCTTGAAGATCCGCTCCAACTGACGACGGGAAACACAGACGTGCTGGGCAATCTCGTCGGTGGTCAGCGGCTCCTCGATATTGGCCTCCATCAGCAGCACTGCCTGGGTCAGCTTCGGATGGCTGGAGCCCAGGCGATTTTGCAGCGGGATACGCTGGCGCTCGCCGCCTTCACGAATGCGCTCCACCACCAGTTCCTCGGACACCGCACCGGCCAGCTCGGCGCCATGATCCCGGGCCAGCACCGCCAGCAGCAAGTCCAGCACCGACATGCCACCGCACGCGGTCAGGCGATCACGGTCCCAGTCGAACAGATGGCTGGTGGCGATGACCTTGGGAAAACGCTCGGCGAAATCATCCTGCCAGCGCCAGTGCACCGCTGCCCGATAACCATCGAGCAACCCCAGTTGTGCCAAGGGGTAAACCCCGGCTGACAACCCACCAATCACACAGCCGGCACGCACCAGCTGCTTGAGGGCACTGCTCAAGCCGGAACTCATCGGCGCCGGCGGCTCGTCCGCCAGCAGGAACAGTTTCTGACAACCTTCCAGCTTGCCCGCCCAAGGCTCGCCCGGCAGTTGCCAGGCGCCTTCGGCCGGGGTTTCGGCCTGCAGGAAAGCCAGCTCATAGACCACTTCCGGGTGCACCCGCTGGGCAACACGCAAGGCCTCCTCAGCCAGCGCCAGCGTCAAGGCTTTAGTGCTGGGCCAAATCAGGAAACCAATTCGATGGGCAGTCATGGCGGGCAGTCCGAAACGAAAACAAGGTGAGAAGCCAAGGGCGGCAGCACCAAGTTAGACCATCTGGCGCGCGGTGCGCAGCATGACCTAATTTGGTGCACAACGGCAGCTATTACTTGAGGCTGCCCGAGAGGAATTGTTGCAAACGTTCTGATTGCGGGTTCACCAACACTTCACGCGGGTTGCCGCTCTCTTCCACCACACCCTTGTGCAGGAACACCAGCTGGTTGGACACCTCACGGGCAAAGCCCATTTCGTGGGTCACCACCACCATGGTCCGGCCTTCCTGGGCCAGGGCCTGCATGACCTTCAGGACGTCGCCCACCAGTTCCGGGTCCAGGGCCGAGGTCGGCTCGTCGAACAGCATGACTTCCGGTTCCATCGCCAGGGCCCGGGCAATCGCCACCCGTTGCTGCTCGCCACCGGACATGTGCCCCGGATAGGCATCCTTGCGGTGCGCCACACCGACCTTGGCCAGGTAGTGCTCGGCCTTCTCGCGAGCCTCGGCCTTGGACACACCCAGCACATGCACCGGCGCTTCCATGATGTTTTCAATCGCGGTCATGTGCGACCACAGGTTGAAATGCTGGAACACCATCGACAGGCGCGAGCGCATGCGCTGCAGCTGCTTGGGATCGGCGGCCTTCAAGGCGCCGTCCTTGTTGGCTACCAGCTTCAGCTCTTCGTTGTTCAGCAGGATCTTGCCCGCATGGGGCTGCTCCAGCAGGTTGATGCAGCGCAGGAATGTACTCTTGCCCGAGCCACTGGAGCCGATGATGCTGATTACATCGCCAGCTGCGGCCTTCAGGGACACGCCCTTGAGCACTTCGTGACTGCCATAGCGCTTATGCAGGTCTTGGACTTCAAGTTTGTACATGCGGTCGGTTCTCACAAAAACAGTCAGTCGTTGAGCAAGCGCCCGTGACGCAGCGCTTCGCGCCCCGCCACCTTGGCCAGCCAGAAACCGGGTTGGGCATAACGCAGCCGCTCAACGGCGAACAGCACGCCGCTGGTGCCAGCACACACCGTGCTGACCCGATCGGATAGGGGATCAATCACTTCAAAAACCGGCTCGCCCGCCTCCACCCAGCTACCGGCCGGACGCAGAAAGCTCACCACGCCGGGGTGCGGCGCATACAGCAGCTGGGTGCCTTCGAAAGGCATGGCCTCGCAGGCTTCGCGCCCGGGGGCCGGCCAGTCACCGGCAATCAACCCCTGCTCGGCAAGAAACGCCAGGATGCCTTCGGCGTGCGCTTGGGCCTGAGGCCGCCCGGTGTCGGCCTGGCCGCCCAGCTCAAGGGTGGTTGCCAGGCAAGCCAAGGGGATCTGCGCTTCAGGGAACTGCCGCGACAGGCGCAACCAGGGCAACGAACAGGCTTCGTCGAACGAACTGCCACCGGAATCTTCCGCCAGCAGGCCGACCTTCACATCCAGGTGCGCGGCCAGGGAGCGCCACTGCGGCCAATGCTGCGGCAATGCATACATGTGCAGCGCCGCCTCGGCATCGCAATGCAGGTCCAGCACCACATCAGCGCTGCAGGCATGGCTCAGGAGCACCCGCTGCATGCCCTGCAACTGGCTGGACGCCGGCGGTAGCTCAGCCAGCACCTCGGCCATGGCCTGGCGAATCAGGCGCACATTGGCGTGCGGATCATCCCCCAGGCGCCCTTGCAGGCGCTGGCCGACCGGCTCGCTCAACTCGACGAAATCACGGTTGAAGTTCTTGCCGCTGCCGGCCTCGAAACGCCCCTGGTGATTGCCTTGCAGCAACTGGCCCAGACCCAGCGGGTTGGCCACCGGCACCAGCTCGATGACGCCGTTGAGAGCCCCCTGGGCTTCCAGTTCGCCGAGGCGCTTCTTCAGCTCCCAGGCAGTACGCATGCCCGGCAACTCGTCAGCATGCAGGCTGGCCTGGATATAGGCCTTGCGCTCGCCGCTGCCGAAACGGAACACCGAGATATGCCGCTCGCTACCCAGGTGATTCCAGGGCAATGGATGATCGATGCGTTCCATATCAGTGCTTCCGCGGCGCCAGGTAGCGCAGCCAGCGGCCTTCGGCCAGCTTGAACAGGCGCACCAGGATAAAGGTCAGGCACAGGTAGAACACGCCGGCGGTGATGTAGGCCTCGAACGGCAGGTAGTACTGCGCGTTGACCGTCCGCGCCGCGCCGGTGATGTCGATCAGGGTCACGATGGACGCCAGACTGGTGGTCTGCAGCATCATGATCACTTCGTTGCTGTACTGCGGCAGCGCCCGGCGCAGAGCCGACGGCAAGAGAATGCGGCGGTACATCTTGTAGCGCGACATGCCCATGGCCTTGGCCGCCTCGATCTCGCCATTGGGCGTGGCCTTGAGGCTGCCGGCGATGATTTCCGCGGTGTAGGCGCTGGTGTTGATGGCAAAGGCCAGGCAGGCGCAGAAGGTCGCGCTGGACAGCCAGGGCCAGAGGAAACTCTCGCGCACCGCTTCGAACTGAGCCAGGCCGTAGTAGATCAGGAACAGCTGCACCAGCATCGGCGTGCCGCGGATCACATAGGTGTAGAGCCAGGCTGTCATGTTCACCAGCGGCTGCTTGGACACCCGCATCAGCCCCAGGGGCAGCGCCACCAGCAAACCGAAGAACAGCGACAGCGCCAGCAGTTTCAGGGTGGTCAGCAGGCCGCCGAAGTACAGCGGCAGGGCCTCATAGATGACGTTGTAGTCGAAGATCATAGATCAGCCGCCCTTACGCCTACCGAGTAGCGCTTCTCAAGGTAACGCAGAGCCAGCAACGAGACACTGGTGATCACCAGGTACATCGCCGCCACTGCAAGGAAGAAGGTGAATGGCTCGCGAGTGGCATCCGCCGCCTGCTTGGCCTTGAACATCATGTCTTGCAGGCCCACCACGGAAATCAGCGCGGTCGCCTTGGTCAGTACCAGCCAGTTGTTGGTGAAGCCGGGAATCGCCAGGCGAATCATCTGCGGCACCATCACCCGGAAGAACACCTGGAAGCTGCTCATGCCGTAGGCCATGCCGGCTTCCGCCTGCCCCTTGGGGATCGCCATGAAGGCGCCACGGAAGGTTTCGGAGAGGTAGGCACCGAAGATGAAGCCCAGGGTGCCGATACCGGCCGCCAGCGGATTGAGGTCGATGTAATCGTCATAACCCAGCAGCGGCGCCACCCGGTTGAGCAGATCCTGGCCGCCGTAGAAGATCAGCAGGATCAGCACCAGGTCGGGAATACCGCGGATTACCGTGGAGTACAGGTCGCCCAGCCAGGCCAGCCAGCGCACCGGCGAGAGGCGCAGCGCAACCCCGATCAGACCCAGAACAATGGCCAGGGCCATGGACGACAAGGCGAGCTGAAGCGTCAGCCAAGCGCCATCGAGGATGACAGCCCCGTAGCCTTTCAACATGATTCAGGTCCTCGAAAATTGGGATGAAAAAATGGCGCAAACTTCAGAGATTCTGCTGCTTGCGCCATCTCGGACTGACTGATTCGACGGTCTTACTTGCCGTAGATGTCGAAGTCGAAGTACTTGTCCTGGATTTGCTTGTACTTGCCGTTCTCACGAATGGCAGCGATGGCGGCGTTGATCTTGTCCAGATCGGCCTTGTCGCCCTTGCGCACGGCGATCCCTACGCCGTCGCCGAAGTATTTGACGTCGGTGAAGGCCGGACCGACGAAGGCGAAGCCCTTGCCAGCGTCGGTTTTCAGGAAGCCGTCATTCAACAGGGTAGCGTCCGCCACGGTGCCGTCGAGGCGACCGGCGGCCACATCCAGGTAGATTTCGTTCTGCGAGCCGTAAGGCTTGATCTGCGCACCCAGGGGAGCCAGCACTTCACGGGCGAAACGCTCGTGGATCGAACCGCGCTGCACGCCGATGTTCTTGCCCTTGAGCTCGGCCAGGCCGTCGCTGATCTGGGTACCGGCCTTCATCACCAGACGCGCCGGGGTGTTGTAGTACTTGTTGGTGAAGTCCACGGATTTCTTGCGATCGTCAGTGATCGACATGGACGAGAGGATGGCGTCGATCTTGCGAACCTTCAGTGCCGGGATCAGGCCGTCGAACTCTTGCTCGACCCAGACACACTTGACCTTCATCTCTTCGCACAGGGCGTTGCCGATGTCGTAGTCGAAACCGACGATGCTGCCGTCCGGCGCCTTGGAGGCAAACGGAGGGTAAGCCGCTTCGATACCAATTTTCAGGGGCTTTTCATCGGCAAAAGTCGGCAGGGAGAGCACGGACAGTGCCAGGGCGCCAAGAAGCACGAGTTTCTTCATCTTAGAACTCCATCGGTAAAGGGCGAAAACGGCAGAGTGAGCGACAGCCCAATATGCGAATGGGTGAAACAGCAAATAGCGGCGCTGCGGCCCGGGCAGCCCGCAAGGGGCTCACACACAGGCAACGACGAGCGAGTGACCGGCATTCTAACGACAGGCTGGAAGCCGATATTTCCTCAATGCGACAACAAATTACAGAAGCATCGAGAATGCCTGGCCAGCGCATTGACAGCTCTTCAATTCTATGCAAGAGCGAAAGACGGGGAACCGATCTATGCTGCAAATTGCGGGCCTATTATTGGCAAAGCCTTCTATTCCGGCAAGCGCAGCGTGATGACTTATTTTTTATAAGGGTATAAAAGGCCCTGAAATGGGGCCCGGCGTTTCCCATTGCCCCGAAAGTAGGCGCAAGGTTACATCTTCGGCCGTACCGGTAACATTCGGATACACCGAACGGATAAATCCGATATTTATTCGCCCCTTCTTCGCGGGCAAGCCGGCACCTGCAACAGCCCCGCAGAGGGCTTTGCGGCCCATCGCCACCGCACAAAAAAGCCCCGCCCGGCACAGGGCCGGGCGGGGCTGGGTGACTCGAAAACCGCCTCAGGCGACGTTCATGGTCTTGTGGGTATCGATCAGGTGCTGCACCACACTCGGGTCAGCCAGGGTCGAGATATCGCCCAGACCGTCGTACTCCGCCGTGGCGATCTTGCGCAGAATCCGCCGCATGATCTTCCCGGAACGAGTTTTCGGCAGGCCCGGCGCCCATTGGATGACGTCCGGCGAGGCGATCGGCCCGATTTCCTTGCGCACCCAGTTCTTCAATTCCAGGCGCAGGGCTTCGTTCGGCTCTTCGCCACCATTGAGGGTCACATAGACGTAGATGCCCTGTCCCTTGATGTCGTGAGGCACACCCACCACCGCCGCTTCGGCGACCTTCGGGTGCGCAACCATGGCACTTTCGATTTCGGCGGTACCCATGCGGTGCCCGGAGACGTTGAGCACATCGTCCACCCGACCGGTGATCCAGTAGTAGCCATCCTCGTCGCGACGGGCGCCGTCACCGGTGAAGTACATGCCACGGAACGTCTTGAAGTAGGTATCGACGAAACGATCGTGGTCGCGGTACAGGGTCCGTGCCTGGCCTGGCCACGAGTCGAGAATCACCAGGTTGCCCTCGGCCGCGCCCTCGATGATGTTGCCCAGGTTATCCACCAGGGCCGGCACCACGCCGAAGAACGGACGCGCTGCGGAACCCGGCTTCAAGGCATGCGCCCCCGGCAGCGGGCTCATGAGGGTGGCGCCGGTTTCGGTCTGCCACCAGGTGTCGACGATCGGGCAGCGGGACTGACCGACGTTCTTGTAGTACCAGTCCCAGGCTTCCGGGTTGATCGGCTCGCCCACCGAACCCAGCAGGCGCAGGCTGCTGCCATCGGCGCCTTCGCAGGCAGCGGTGCCCGAAGCCATCATGGCGCGGATTGCGGTCGGTGCGGTGTAGAGGATGTTGACCTTGTGCTTGTCGACGATCTTCGCCACCCGAGTGACATCCGGGTAGTTCGGCACACCCTCGAACAGCACGGTGGTGGCGCCGTTGGCCAGCGGGCCGTAGACAATATAGGTGTGGCCGGTGACCCAGCCGACGTCGGCGGTGCACCAGTAGACTTCGCCCGGGCGGTAGTCGAACACCCGCTCATGGGTCAGCGACGCATACAGCAGGTAGCCGCCGGTGGTGTGCTGCACGCCCTTGGGCTTGCCGGTGGAACCGGAGGTATAGAGGATGAACAGCGCTTCTTCGGCGCCCATCTCTTTCGGCGCGCAGACGCTGCCGGCGACTTTCATCAAGTCTTCGTACCAGATGTCGCGGTGCTGGTTCCACTTGATGTTGCCACCGGTGCGCTTGCACACGATGACCTTCTGAATGCTGCTGGTTTCCGGGTTGGTCAGGGCATCGTCGACATTGGCCTTGAGCGGCACTTTCTTGCCGGCACGAATACCCTCGTCGGCAGTGATCACCACCTTGGAGCGGCAGTCGATGATGCGCCCGGCCAAGGCTTCAGGGGAGAAGCCGCCGAACACCACCGAGTGGATCGCGCCAATGCGGGTACAGGCCAGCATGGCCACCACCGCCTCGGGAATCATCGGCATATAGATAGTCACCACGTCGCCGCGGTGCACGTCCTGGCCACGCAGGGCGTTGGCGAACTTGCAGACTTCCTCATGCAGTTCGCGGTAGGTGATGTTGCGGCTTTCGGAAGGATCGTCGCCTTCCCAGATGATCGCGATCTGATCACCGCGCTCGGCGAGATGGCGATCCAGGCAGTTGTAGGAGACGTTCAGGGTGCCGTCGGCGAACCACTTGATATCGACATGGTGATCGTCGAAGGAGGTCTGCTTCACCGTGGTAAAAGGCTTGATCCAGTCGAGACGCTTGGCCTGTTCGCGCCAGAAACCGTCCGGGTTCACGACCGACTGCTGGTACATGGCCTTGTAGGTCGCCTCGTCAGTCAGCGTATTGGCCAAAACCTCGGGACGAACGGGATACAGAGAAGCCGCACTCATCTTTCTTACCTCGGTGACATAGTTGTTTTTGTATGACCCCGTTGTAGCCGGGGGGCGTCTATAGAACCATTCGACGATGGTAGTAACAACCCCCTGCGAAATACCCCTTCATTTGCCAAACCCCTTCAAGAATGCGCCTTACAGCGATATCCACCCTACCCAAAAAAGTTCCAGCCAGCTGCCAAACAGCCCTTTTTCGGCGATTGTTACAAAAACTGTCAAAGGTGTTTATCAAAAGTACGCCTATATGACTGCGGCCCCCGCGCCTAAAATCTGCCTCGCCCAACAGGCAATCTGATTAACCAAGTTGCAGCCCCCACGAAGGCAGTTAATCAAACTTCTACTCAAGTTCCACACGCAGCCCCATAAAGGCTGCGTGACCTCACACGACCTTAGAAAGGTAAAACGCAAATGAAAGCTTTATTAGTTCTGGCCCTCAGCAGTCTGTGCGTAACCGCGATGGCTGATGAGATCCCGACTGATGTCGCCAACCAGCAAGTACCGGTAGAGGAATACACTTACTCGACTGATCTGGATATCGCCAAAGTTATCTCCATGAGCGAAGTTCCAGAAGTATGCGAAGTTGTACCAGCGCGCATGGAATATGAAGACTCCCACGGCCAGCGGCATATTCTTCAATATCGCGTAATGGGCAACGGTTGCTCTAACGGCTAATAGCAAAGTTCATTGCACATACCTTGATGACTGCCGGCCGCAAGAAATCCCTCTTGCGGCACAGATGCCTGGTGACTACCCACCCATGGGCAGTAAAAGGCCTCAGCCTGACGACGTGCGAGCCCGGCAATCGCACGCACCTTTCCTCCTGAGGTTGATGGCCTCCTCATGGCACCGCCACGACCTTGCGAGCAACTCCAGCGACGGCTTCGACGGAGGAAATCCGGCCACCCCCTGAAGACCTGCTCCAAGAGATTTCCCAAGGCAAGACCGAGCGATTCGAGTTGTGTTCAAAACCTCAAAAAGGCTTGCAAAAACACAACATCTAGTAAAATTGGCTATTTTTTGGCCATTTCCGGCTGTTTTTTTCAAGCGTGAAAAAAAATCTTCAACCGCCAAAGCCTTGTAAACCCGCGCTCTGCTCCAAGTCCCCCCCCTTCTCGGGCTCGCCTGCGCCCATCGGTCGCCCCACGCCCCCGAAAATATCCTTATAATGCGTCCTCAAAACGGGCCTGCAACATTCCCTTACCGGATGAAAACGACCTGCTGAATCCTGCGCAGGAGCTGGCACGCCAAGCTCCGCCCGACAGCGGTCACCAGGCACCCGGACACGTATTTCTGTTTATTGCCTGCGTTCACTGCTGCAACAAACGATTTCCAATGATTTAACGCGGCCAGCGTGCCGTGTGAAAAACCACCCCTTTTGTTTTCACACGGGCATCTGGCCCTCGAGCAGGAGACGACACGTCATGCTGAGCTGGGACGAATTCGACAAAGAAGAAGGTGAAGTTGCGGTCAAAGGCGCCAACGCCGGCCACGCTACTGAAGCCAACATGGACCGCCTCGACAGCGCCGGTGGCGCCGCCGCTCTCGAAGCCCGTGCCGTGACTGCCAGCGACTCCGCTGCCGTAGCCCGCGCCAAGGCGTCTCTGGATCAGCTCGACATCGCCGAAGGCCTGGCCGAGCTGGAAGGCTCTTCCGCCCGTGTCGCGGTTGACGAGAAGCGCATGATCAACTGCCGCGCCGACCTCAACCAGCTGGTGCCGTTCAAGTATGACTGGGCCTGGCAGAAGTACCTCGACGGCTGCGCCAACCACTGGATGCCGCAAGAGGTCAACATGACCGCCGACATCGCCCTGTGGAAAAACCCGGAAGGCCTGACCGACGACGAGCGTCGCATCGTCATGCGCAACCTGGGCTTCTTCTCCACCGCCGACTCCCTGGTTGCCAACAACCTGGTACTGGCCGTGTACCGCCTGATCACCAACCCGGAATGCCGCCAGTACATCCTGCGCCAGGCGTTCGAAGAGGCGATCCACACCCACGCCTACCAGTACTGCATCGAATCGCTGGCCATGGATGAAGGCGAGATCTTCAACATGTACCACGAGATTCCATCGGTCGCGAAGAAAGCCGCCTGGGGCCTGAAGTACACCCGTTCGATCTCCGATCCGAAGTTCGAAACCGGCACCGTCGACACCGACAAGGAACTGCTGCGCAACCTGATCGCCTACTACTGCGTTCTGGAAGGCATCTTCTTCTATTGCGGCTTCACCCAGATCCTGTCCATGGGCCGTCGCAACAAAATGACCGGTGTCGCCGAGCAGTTCCAGTACATCCTGCGCGACGAATCCATGCACCTGAACTTCGGCATCGACGTGATCAACCAGATCAAGATCGAAAACCCGCACCTGTGGGATGCCGAGATGAAGGAAGAAGCGACCCAGATGATCCTCCAGGGCACCCAACTGGAGATCGAATACGCTCGCGACACCATGCCGCGCGGTGTACTGGGCATGAACGCCGCGATGATGGAGGACTACCTCAAGTTCATCGCCAACCGTCGCCTGTCGCAGATCGGCCTGAAGGAAGAGTACCCAGGTACCACCAACCCGTTCCCATGGATGAGCGAGATCATGGACTTGAAGAAAGAGAAGAACTTCTTCGAGACCCGCGTGATCGAGTATCAGACTGGCGGCGCCTTGAGCTGGGATTGATTCCCGGATCAATGACACAAACAAGAAGCCCTGACCTGGTCAGGGCTTTTTTATTGGCCGCACCAATGTACACAGGGACTGGTTCATCAAAGTACGTGCAGGCTGCATGACCTGCCGCTATAAAGAACCCTCTTCCGCTTAAGGATCAAAGCGCCCATGAAATTCGATACCGCGTACTGCATCAGCCTCGACGACAAGTTGTCGATCTATGACGTGCGTGATCTGAATTTCGATGAAACCCTGGTCTTCGATTCGGCCAGGGAAAGTTTCCAGTGCCCCAACGATGAATGCCGCGCAGCGTTCGATAGCACTAATCAACTGGGCACTTTCAACGCCAAGAACGTCAACTACATCCGCACGCCGCATTTCAAGAACCTGCCCGCCACGCTTCATATGGAAGGATGCCCTTATGGGGTCAGCAAAAGCGCCGGTAGCGTGGAAGGCACCGCGACCGAAGAGGAACGCGAGGAGCATTTCCCCTCGGAGCTGCTCTTAAGCCGCCGTGAATACGTGCGCAAGCCGGCCAGCCCCCAAGCGGCAGTGGATGCCCCACGGGACACTCCGCCAGCCGCTACGGCCAGTTCGCACAAGCCCCATCCCGGGCGCGACACTACCCCGGACAAGACCAGCGTCTTCGCCCACCCGGTGGAGTGCTTTGTGTCGAACATCGACGACAAGGAACTGCTCAAGCGCATGCCGCTGAAGGTCGGCGAACACACGGCCAGCTACGCCTCATTCTTCAAGAGGATCGAGTACCTGCTGGACAACAAGGGGCTTATCTACTGGGGCAAGATCAAGGAGATCAAGGACTACACCCAAAGCTATCGCATCGATTTCGAGCAGAAAGTCTGGTTCAAGGCCGAGGGCGAAACCAAGAAGAAGCCCTACTCGGTCAATGTCTACCTGAGCAAGAAGCTGATCGACAGCTACCGCAAGCGCAAAGCCTTCCTCGAGGAGATCAAGGGCGCCGCCGACAGCCAGCGGGAGCTGTACTGTTTCTTCTATGGCGTGACGCCGGCACTCAAGCAGGTGCCGAGCAAGAAAGACCCCGAGTCGACCTTCGGGGTCTTCAGCGCCAATATCGAGAACCTGGATCACTTCGTGATCCGTGAGGCGCCGGGGCTGGAAGCAAAATAACCTCCTTCGGTTTCAATGCTTGGGCAGCTCCAGAGCGACGGCCCCGGGGTGCTTCCTGACCAACGCATACGGCAACACCGCCCACTCAGGCCCGTCACAGGCCCGCGCTACCCGAGGAAAGTAGGCCTTGAGGAACAGCCCCTTGGGAGTGAAGTACCAACTGTTATCGCCCCAGACGCTCTCATCGCTGTAGTTGCAGCCCTCGTCGGGGTCGGTCGGCTCGCGCATCTTGGCGGGGTACAAGGCGCGAAACTGCTGGACCAGCCAGGGTGCCAGTTTTTCCTGGGTGTATTCGTAGAGGCCTGTGCGCTCAGCTTCGGTGAGACGAGTGTCCCCTTTGCCATTGCGGTCGCTGTGCAATAGCGGTTTGCCTTGCCCCACCCAGAGCACATCGGACAGTGACAACGGGTGGCCACTGTTCACGTCGATATTCATGGGGGAGTCGCCAAAGTCCGGGTGAGCACCGCCGCAGGAATAGCTGGTGGAGATATTCACGCTCAGTACCGCCGGTGAGAAGAACTGTGGTTTTACCGTCTGCATGAATTCGCCCTCCTGGGAGCCGGCTCCCAGCAGGCACTCGTGGTAGGCGCTCACCTCGCGCCACAGACGCTCCATCAACAACTGATTGAGACGCTGTTGCTGAGCTTCCGGGTAACCGCCGACCACCTTGAACATCGACAGCTTCGACCCTGGCTCGCTCCACCATTGCAGGGTGTAACCCATGAAGCTCTGCTGCTTGCCCTGCTTGAGGGCCAGGCCCTGCAGGCGCAGGTATTCGTACAGATCATTCGGATAAAGCTGCGCCAGATAGGGCAACGCATCCGGCTTGGGCGCCTCAGCCTTGGCCGTGGACAACTGCACATCGAGAGTCTTGCCCTTGGAGTCCTGCCACTGCCCCTGCCAGCCATCGGCAGTTTGCTGCAACTTGAAGGTGGGCAGGGCCGCCTGCTCATCGTCAGGGCGGCCTCCTCCCTCCCGCAGCTCCAGCGCCTGCCCGACAAGCGTGCCGTTGAGTGCCAGATCATGGTGATACTTCTGATAGAAATATCGTCCTGTGACGTCCTTGGGATCGCCGGTATTGATTTCCAGCACAATCGGCATCTTGCCCAGAGTGCCGCTGAGAACCTGTCGAGAGGGCGAGGCCTGCAGGCCCTGAAGGTAGATACACAGCAACAGGGCACCGAGGATCTGGCGCATCAATCCGTTGAACATGGAAACTCCCTTGCATGAAAAGGCCGCAAGCGTCGTCAGCAGCGCCTGGGCCTGGGGTAAGCGACAAGCAATTATGGACCGGCGCCCCAGGACAATCGAGCGGCCAAGCGTGACGCTTCTATCACTTCAGGCACATGCTCAGCAGCACCAGAAACAACAGACCGATGTAAACCCTCGCATGTACCCGGTCAGGGATCCTGCCGATCCAGGGCGCGGCCAGACGAATACCCAGCAACGAACCGATGGTGAGGACAAAAAACGCCAGCAGGTCGACGTAACCGACAAACCAGGGGCCCAGATCGAAGCGGCTATAGCCTGCCAGCGCCATATAGGTCGCAGTACCCGCCAGCGCCACGGGGACACTCAGCGGATTGGCCATGGAGGTGGCCTGGGTCATGCTCAGGCCGCAGCGACGTAGCAGGGGAACTGTCATGACACTGCC
This sequence comes from Pseudomonas sp. JV245A, assembly GCF_032424515.1. Lineage (NCBI taxonomy): Bacteria > Pseudomonadati > Pseudomonadota > Gammaproteobacteria > Pseudomonadales > Pseudomonadaceae > Pseudomonas > Pseudomonas sp. JV245A. Next base: position 16,825 of record NZ_VYKE01000001.1, on the reverse strand, counting down.
GCCCACTCCGAGGAAGGTAGCAATGACGCCTATTCCTACACCGCCAAAGAGCGTTTCGCCTGATCCCAGGTCACGGGTTTTCTGCCCTACCGACTGTTCAAGAAACCCCCGGCGCAGCAGGCAGTCGGCAATGGTCAGGCCCAGGTAGGCAATAAAGGCATAGCGGATCACCTCGCCACTCACCCACATGGCCCCCGCCGCGCCAACTATCGCCCCCAGCCCGATATAGCCACCCAGGGGCCACAGATAGCGGCGGACAAGATTGCCTGCGCGCTGGTGCCTGCCGGTGGCAACCAGGGCGTTGACGATCATCACGCAGGTCGAAGTGGCTACCGCGACATGCATCGCCGCCTGCCCCACCGCCGAATCGGCGCCCTGGCTGCCGAGCAACATCCAGTACAGCAGCGGCACCACCACAAACCCGCCACCAAAGCCGAACAGCACGGCGCTGATGCCAGTCATGCAACCAAAAAGTGCCAACAGTAGATAGAACATCAAGGCGTTTCCATTCAGGTAGACGCCCTGGAAGATAGAACCCCAGCGCTTGGCCGGCTTCAGCAAATTGGCCAATAATGTTTGCGTTTACGCCAAATACGGGACTGTGTCGGCATGCGCAATATCTCCATCGACCAACTGGATCAGACCCCGCGCCCCGTGCTCGCCATTGGCACCGACTACCCAGACGGGCAACGCCTGCCGCGCCATCGGCATCGGCGGGCGCAACTGCTCTATGGCGCCACCGGAGTGATGCAGGTCAGTACCGATCAGGGCAACTGGGTGGTGCCACCGCAGCGGGCGGTGTGGATTCCACCGGGGGTGGAACATGAGGTGCTGATGCTTGGGGTCAGCACTCGCAGCCTGTATATCGAGCCGGCCGCGGCGCCACTGGACAGCAGCGGCTGCCGGGTCATCGGCATCTCGCCACTGCTGCGCCAGCTACTGCTGGAAGCAGTGGACATGCCCCTGGAATACGACCTGGACAGGCGCGACGGGCTGCTGATCAACCTGCTGCTGCACGAAATCCAGCGTTGCCCTGGCCTGCCGCTGCACATTCCCTTGCCGGCCGGCGGCCCACTGCTGGAGCTGTGCCGGGCTTTTCTCGCCCGGCCCGATGTCCATCAATCCCCCCTGCACTGGGCAGACCGACTGCATGTCAGCCTGCGTACCTTCAATCGCTGGTTTCGCCAGGAGACCGATATGAGCTTCGTGCAGTGGCGGCAACGGGCCTGCGTGATCCAGGCCCTGGCCCGGCTGGCGGCCGCGGAGCCGGTAACCCGAATCGCCCTGGACCTGGGTTATGACAGCCCTGGCGCGTTCTCCACCATGTTCCGTCGGGTGCTGGGGCAATCCCCCAGCACCTACCTGAATCAAGAGCATCCAGCCCCTGGAAAAGCCTTGTGACCAAAGGCTGGCGCAGTGGCAGAAATTGAGTTTGATCCGGACGCAAAACAACTGTACAAATATCCAGCACAAAGCCAACGCACTGCCTAACCTCCCGGAGAAAACCATGGCCTCTCTCGCGATGAAAATCACCCTGGAACGTATCGCTCTCTATCAATTCACCCCGCAACACTGTGCCCAGGCCCGGGACATGCTGGGCTGGGACATGGATCAGCTGTCCCGCAAGTCCGCGGTCTCGGTGCAAGCCATCCAGCGCTTCGAAGCGGGCTACGAGGTCCGTGACGTAACCCGCCTGGCCCTGGCGTTCTGCCTTGAGGCCCAGGGCCTGGTGTTCTTCCCGGGCTTCACCCCTGGCCGCGGTATGAACATCAAGGGAGCCACTCCCAACCCGATGGAGCGGCCCGACTACGCCCTGATCGAATGATCCAGCCGCCTGGGCAAGTGCTCGCACAAGGCCGGTACTGGCAGAGGGGTCGAGCCCGGACGAACCGGCGGGCAGCCCAGGGTTTTGATCCGAGCCTCATGGCGCCGCAAACGGCGGATGCCATGGTCACCATCCTCATAACCCGCCGCCCGGGCGAAGAAGGCCTGGGTCAGGCGGATTCGACGCCCGCCTGCTCCAGTGCACCTTCCACCTCCAGCCACCAGGCGGCTCCCCGCTGCGGCTGCGCCAGGTTGAAGGCTTCGCCCATTTGCGGCGTGGTGATGTTGGTACTGCGCTCCCAGGCCAGGGCCAGGATGCGGTCGAAGGGTTCGTGCCAGGCGTGCATCGCCAGGTCGAAGGTGCCGTTGTGGATCGGTAGCAGCCAACGACCTTGCAGGTCGATGTGGGCCTGCAGAGTCTGCTCGGGCTGCATGTGCACATGGGGCCATTCGACGTTGTAGGCCCCGGTTTCCATCAGTGTCAGGTCGAATGGGCCGTACTGCTGGCCGATACGCTTGAAACCGTCGAAATAACCGGTATCGCCGCTGAAGAAGATCCGCGTGGGGCCATCGATCATCACCCAGGAGGCCCACAAGGTCCGGTTGCCATCGAACAGACCACGCCCGGAAAAGTGCTGCGATGGGGTGGCAACGAAACGGACGCCAGCGACCTCACAGCCCTGCCACCAGTCCAGTTGCCGGACCTTGGCCGCCGGCACGCCCCACTTGATCAAGGTATCGCCCACCCCCAGCGGGGTGAGGAAATGCCGAGTCTTGTCCGCCAGGACCAGCACGGTCTTGTGATCAAGGTGATCGTAATGATCATGAGACAGGATCACCGCCTCGATATCGGGCAATTGCTCCAGGCTGATCGGCGGCTGGTGAAAGCGCTTCGGCCCGGCCCATTGCACGGGTGACGCGCGCTCGGCAAACACCGGATCGGTGATCCAGAACTTGCCGCGCATCTTCAGCAGCACGGTGGAATGCCCCAGGCGGTAGACGCTGTGATCGGGCGCCGCCAGCAACTGCTCGCGGGTCAGCGGCTGCACCGGAATGGCTCCGGCCGGGCGGGTATTGCGCGGCTTGTGGAACAACATGTTCCAGAAGATCTGCAGGGTCTTGCCAAAGCCGGCACGACGCACCGGCGCAAGGTTGCGAAAAGCCCCCTGCTCCTGGCGCGAGGTTTCCTCGCGGGGAGCACGGGTGATGCTTGACGAGACAGTGGCCATGATTGAAATGACTCCATGGAACGCAGCAAGGTTGCGACGTGGTATTGCGGGACGATCTACTGGCCAAGGCACGCAAGCATCAGCCGCCAATCATCGTTTTAAAGACAAACTACACTACACAGTGTAGTTTCTACATTGCAACAGGAAACAGACGAAGTAGACTGCCGAGTGTTTTTACCGACCACCCTGACCGAACCCAACTTATGACAGCCCCGAAGCGCCTCACCGACCTCAAACGCAGTGCCATCGTCCAGGCGGCGATCAGTGAATTTCGCACCAGCGGTTTCGAGATCACCAGCATGGACAAGATTGCCGCTACGGCTGGGGTGTCCAAGCGCACGGTGTACAACCACTTCCCCAGCAAGGAGGAACTGTTCGCCGAGATCCTGCACCAGCTCTGGGCCAGCATCAGCGCGCAATCGGAAATCATCTACCGCAGCGACCTGCCCCTGCGCGAGCAGTTGGAAAAGGTCGTGCGGGCCAAGCTGCAACTGCTGGCGGACGACAACTTTCTCGATCTGGCCCGGGTGGCCATCGCCGCAGCCATTCACTCGCCGGAACGGGCGCAGAACATGGTGGCGCGGCTTGGCGAACGGGAAGAAGGCCTGACCCTGTGGATTCGCGGCGCTCTGGCCGATGGTCGCCTCAAGCCGGTAGACCCGGAATTCGCCGCGACCCAGATGCACGGCCTGCTCAAGAGCTTCGCCTTCTGGCCGCAGATCACCATGGGCCAGGCGCCACTGGCAACAGGCATGCAAAATCAGGTCGTCGAGTCGGCGCTGGACATGTTCCTGGGCCACTACCAGGCCTGAGTTCCCGGGGCACTTATGCTCACCGAACCGCAGCCGGCGGTCGCCTCCACTGTGAAATGGCTTGGAAGGACACTGATTATTCTCACTGGAATAAATGACAATATTCACCAGACTGATCCGATAAACGGCTAAGCCGAAAAAACACCACAAGGTGTTTCAGTACAGAACCTGGTGCAGGAATTTATGGAAAACCAACGCGGCAAGGGGCTGTCATTTGCCCGGCGCATCTATCGGCCAAGGATCATCGGCCTGGGTATCGGCGGTATCAGTGTATTCGCCACCCTCTACCCCCTTGCACTGCCCGGTTGGATCTGGGCCCTGCTCCTGTTCCACGGCCTGCTCTGGCCTCACCTGGCCTATCAACTCTCCACCCGCTCTGCCTTTCCCTACCAGGCAGAACGTCGCAACCTGCTGTACGACTCGATGCTGGGCGGTTTCTGGGCTGCCACCATGCAGTTCAATCCCCTGCCCGCCGTCACCATCCTGTCGATGATGGCCATGAACAATGTGGCCGCCGGGGGGGTGCGTCTGTTCATCCGTGGCGCTCTGGCCCAGGGCATCGGGGTCCTGTTGTCCTGGTCGCTGTTCGGCGCCAGCTTCAATACCCGGACCAGCCCGCTGCAGATCTATGCCTGCCTGCCGATGCTCACGCTCTATCCGCTGGCCGTGGGCATGGTCTGCTACCGGCTGGCGATCAAGCTGTCCGAGCACAAGCGCGCCCTGAGCGCCCTGAGCCGCACCGACAGCCTCACCGGTCTGCTCAACCACGGCTCCTGGAAAGACCTGCTGCATATCAAGTTCCACAAGTGCCAGCAGCAACAGATCAATGCCAGCATCGCCCTGATCGACATCGACCACTTCAAGGCGATCAACGACACCTACGGACACATCATCGGCGATACGGTGCTGCGCCATCTGAGCAACGAACTGCGGCGCAACCTGCGTCACGACGACCTCGCCGGCCGCTACGGCGGTGACGAGTTCTGCGTGATCCTGCCGCGCATGGACCGCCAGCAGGCACTGGAGGTCATGGAACGCCTGCGCCAGGTCTTCAGCCAGTACCGGCATCCGCAAGTGGCTGAACTGAAAGTCAGCCTGAGCATCGGCCTAGCCGCCTTCGACCGCGATTTCCAGGACCCTTCAAGTTGGCTCAACGCCGCCGACAAGGCCCTGTACCTGGCGAAAAACAGTGGTCGCAATCGAATTGCCAGCAATGACGACGAGGCTCATTCCCGGCAAACACAAATGGCATAAAAACCCAAAAAACTTATACAAAAAAGAAGTAAAAAACATTTTTGTACAACTTTATTTGGATTTATCCCGGCAATTGCCATCATAATGCCGCCACTTCGCTACCGCACAGGACCTCCATTCGGGGACAAATGCCGTAGCCCATCAATCCAACTAAATCGATTCGCAGCCACTACGTCTCCTCTTGATGCGGCCAACGATGCACGCCAGCAACGTCGCCCGCGTCATCGCTGCGAATTTATCTGTCAGTCATGGAACGCTGGCATTGAGCAGATAATGCCGAACGCTGGGGAGCATTCGGCATACCGGCGAACTCAATAGGGATCGACGCGACGTTTCTCCCACAGAGCACCAGCTACCATGCTATTCAACCGCCACAACAAGACCATCGATTCCCTGCAGCAAACCATTGCCGAACAATCCCGACTGCTGGAAGCCATCGATCGCTCCATGGCGGTGATCGAATTCGACCTGCAGGGCAACGTCCTGCGAGCCAACGCCAACTTTCTCCAGATCCTGGGCTATCGCGAAGACCAGGTGACAGGCCAGCCGCACCGCCTGTTCTGCACCCCGGAGTACGTTCGCAGCAGCGACTACCAGCAATTGTGGAACCGCCTCAGAAGCGGCCAGTTCGAATCCGGAACCTTCGAACGGGTGGCCAGCAACGGCCAGAGCCTGTGGCTGGAAGCCAGCTACAACCCCATCCGCGACGCATCCGGCGCAGTGTACAAAGTGGTCAAGTACGCCCTGGATGTCACCGCCCGAGTGCAGGAAGAGGTGGAGGCGCGAAACAAGCTGGACGCCATCGACCGGGCCATGGCGGTGATCGAGTTCAACCTCGACGGCAGCATCATCGGTGCCAACAGCAATTTCCTCAGCCGCATGGGCTACAGCCTGGCCGAGATCAAGGGCAAGCATCACCGCATGTTCTGCAAACCCGAGCTGATCAACAGCAGCGCCTACCAGGACTTCTGGAACCGCCTGAACCGGGGTGAGTTCTTCAACGGTCAGTTCGAGCGGATCGACAGGCACGGACGTACGCTGTGGCTGGAAGCCAACTACAACCCGGTCTACGACGCCAGCGGGCGCCTGTGCAAAGTGGTCAAGTACGCCGCCGACGTCACCCAGCAGGTGGAAAAACACGAACAGGATGCCCAGAGCGCGAGCCAGGCTTATCACATCTCGGTGCAGACCCGAAAAGTCGCCGAACAAGGCACCGGAGTGATCCAGCAAGCCGCCAGCGAAATGCGCCAGATCGCCGAGAACATCGAGGGATCTTCATCGCTGATCGCGCGCCTGGGCGAACGCTCCGAGCAGATCACCGCCATCGTCAACACCATCCGCGCCATTGCCGACCAGACCAACCTGCTGGCTCTGAACGCCGCCATCGAAGCGGCCAGGGCCGGGGACCAGGGCCGTGGTTTTGCCGTGGTGGCCGATGAAGTCCGGCAATTGGCGGCGCGCACCAGCGGCTCGACGGCGGAAATCTCCAGCATGATCGACATGATCCAGAACGAAACGCAGCAAGCCATCAAGAGCATGGACGGTACCCGGGAGCGGGCGGCCAAGGGCGTGCAACTGGCGGATCAGGCGGGCACGGTGATCCTGCAGATTCGCGACGGTGCCAGCGAGGCGGTAGAGGCCGTGAGCATGTTCGCCAACGAACGCGGCGCCCCCTGAGGGCAGGCTTTCCCGGCGTCGAGAGCGACGTCGGGCCTGGCCCGGGAGGCTATAGTGGCCTGACGTCCCAGTGCCTGGCGGAGGCCATCATGAGTTCCAGCGACACCCCGAAGAAACCCACTCCGGTCATCGACCACCTGCGCTTTCATCGCGCCCATGCCCACCTGGCGCCGACCTTCGGCACCGATAACTTCGCCTTGAAGGCCGAAGCCTTCGCCCGGTTCTTCGGCACCCCGACCTTCCTCGGCGCACAAACCCTGGTGGTGCTGGTCTGGGTGGCCCTGAACCTGACCGGCGTCACCCATTTCGACGTCTATCCCTTCATCCTGCTGAACCTGGCCTTCAGCCTGCAATCGGCCTATGCCGCCCCGCTGATTCTCCTCGCACAGACCCGCCAGGCCGCGCGGGACAAGGCCCAGGCGGATGCCGATGCGCAGCACCGCGAAGCCCTGGCCGTTGCCAACAGCGAGCGCCAGGCCCAGGCCGCACAGACCACCACGCAACTGATGGAGCTGCTGGAACAGAACACCCGCCTGACCGAAATGACCAAGCAACTGACCGAGCGCATCGAGAATCTCACCAGTGAGATGCATGAGCATTTCGTGCGCAAGGATCAACCCAAGGCCTGAAGGCCTCAGGGCCAGCGCAGGTGTCGCGCCAACTCGTCGAACAGTGTCACCACCGAACGCAAGGCCCGACAGTCCGGGCGGGTCAGCAGCCACAGGGCGGTTTCCTGGCCCAGGGGTTCACTCAACGCTTCCAGCCCGGCGCTGCCCACCAGGAAATCCGGCAGCGCGGCCACGCCCAGGCCAGCGCGCACCAGCTCGGTAACCGAAAGCATGCTGTTGCAGCGGTAACTGGGCTGTACGCCGGGCCATTGCTGGCGACGCCAGACCACGGTGGGGTGATCGGGCAGGAAATCGTCCGGGGCGATCCAGGCCAGCCGCGACAGATCAGTGCAGTCGACCCGTTGCCGATAGGCCGGGCTGGCGCATACCCGGTAGGACACCGCCCCCAGGCAGCGCCCCACCAGGTGCTCTGGAGGCCTGGCGGTCAGGCGCACGGCAATATCCGCATCACGCCGGTTGAGATTGGCGAAATCATTGGACGTGCACAGCTCGATGACCAGTGCCGGGTAGTTCGCCATGAACTGCGCCAGGGCCGGCAGCAACAGGCCTTGCAACACCGAATCGGTACAAGTCAGGCGTACCGTGCCGCTGACCACTTCGCCGCCCCGGGCCACGCCGATACGCGCCGCTTCCAGGGCCTGTTCCGCGTGTTCGGCCTGCTGCGCCAGGGCCTGGGCCAGGCTGGTGGGCAAGTAGCCGGCGCGGCTCTTGTCGAACAACTGCTGGCCCAGCCCGGCCTCCAGCCGGCGCACGGCGCGAAACACCGTCGAGACATCGACCTTGAGCAGGGCCGCAGCACGCGCCAGGGAGCCGCCGCGAACCAGGGCCAGGATCAATGAGAGATCGGGATAGTCCAACTGATAGTGCGCTGGTGCAATGATCATTTGGGTAAACGCCAATATTGATTGCGTAGGCGCCAATTTATAGTGGGCCCAGGCCATCGACAAGTCAGGGTCACAACCGGAGAGTTCCATGCATCCACAGGTACCAGCACCGACCATTCGTATCGCCCTGGTGGGGGATTACGACCCACAGATCACCGCACACCAGGCCATCCCCCTAGCCATGGAGCGGGCAGCGCAGGAGGGTGCCGGCCCAATGGAATACCAGTGGCTGGCAACCGCCGATCTGCACCAGGAGAAAGACCTGGAGGGCTTCCACGGTATCTGGTGTGTCCCCGGCAGCCCCTACCGCAACATCGAGGGTGCCCTGCTGGCGATCCGCGTGGCGCGTGAACAGCAGCGGCCATTTCTCGGTACCTGTGGCGGCTTTCAGCACGCGGTCCTGGAATACGCCCGCAATGTGCTGGGCTGGGCCGATGCTGAACACGGTGAAACCGCGCCCGAAGCCGAGCGCGTGCTGCTCACGCCCTTGAGTTGCGCCCTGGTGGAAGCCCGGGACTCGATTCAGTTGCGCGCCAACAGCCGCATCGCCAGGGCCTACGGCACAACCTGCATCGAGGAAGGTTATCGCTGCCGCTATGGCGTCAATCCGGACTTCGCTGGCGCCCTGCTCAGCGGCACCTTGATCCCCACTGGCCATGACAGCGCCGGCGACCTGCGCAGCCTGGAACTGGACGAGCATCCGTTCTTCGTCGCCACCCTGTTCCAACCCGAGCGCGCGGCCCTCCAGGACCGCACACCGCCTCTGGTCAGGGCCTTGCTCACGGCCTGCCGGGAGTGCCAAGCATGACTGACCGGACTCCCGCACCGCCCTACTACGCCGTGATTTTCAGTTCCCAGCGCGGTGAGGCCGACCCCGCCTATGAACAGGCAGCCGAACGCATGCTCGAACTGGCGCGCCAGCAGCCGGGGTTTCTCGGGGTCGAATCGGCACGAGGTGAGGACGGCTTCGGCATCACCGTGTCGTACTGGAGCAGCGAAGCGGCGATCCTGGCCTGGAAGCAGCACCCCGAACACAGCGCGATCCGCGAGCGCGGTCGGGCACAGTGGTATCGCCAGTTCAGCACCCGGGTGAGCAAGGTCCAACGGGCTTACGGCTTTCCAGGCTGAGCCCGCTTCAGGCACGGATTCCCGAGCCGCCCGGGGGACGGCTCGGGGGCACGCATCAGCCCTGCGTGGTCGACAGCAGGCTGCGCACCGCCTGGATTTCCGGCAAGTCGCTGCGGCGCATGTATACCCGCAGCGGCTCGCTGATATTGATCCGGTCGTCGATGTTCTGATCCAGCAGCAGTTGGATCTGCTCGCGCTTGAGGCTCATGGCCTGGTCCGACACCGGCGCCCAGACAAACTCGTGGGCCGGCACTATGGCGTCGTCGGCCACGTCCATGCCAAAGGAGTCTTCGCTGAAGCGCACGATATAGCGACCGGTCTTGCGATTGAAGCCGACAAAGCCCTTGAGCTGGTCGGCAGCCTGACAGATGAGTTCGGAGGTGATGCTCATGGTAAACCTCACTAGAGTCCCGCAGGACAGGTGATCAATGGTCTACACGCGAGGCAAGGGACAGCGGAGTTTTCAGGGCCTCCCTCTGATGGGGAAACTGCAGCGCCCAAGAGTACTGCAAAGCGCCGGAAAAAAGCGCTGAAAAATGCAAATGAGAGGGATTTATGTCGCTCTGGAGATAGCACAAGCGTCATCGAGTTGTTAAAAGATATCCCCTTGCACACGCCCCCACGAAAGGATTTCGAGCATGCCCGCGACCTTCACCCCTTGTGCCCTGATGCTGGGCCTGATGCTCGCTTGCGGACTGGCCCAGGCCTCTGAACAGCCTGGCCCGGACGCCCTGGCCGCTCGCCAGGGGATTCCACAACCAGCGGTGATCGCCCACCGCGGCGCCTCTTTCGATGCCCCCGAATCCACCGCGGCTTCCTACACGCTGGCCCGGGACCTGGGCGCCGACTACCTGGAAATGGACCTGCAACGCAGCAAGGATGGCGTGCTCTTCGCCCTGCACGACAACAACCTGCAGCGCACCACCGACGTGGCGCAGAAATTCCCCGAACGCAAGGACAGCCCGGCCAACGCCTTCACCATGGCGGAACTGAAAACCCTCGACGCCGGCAGCTGGTTCAACCAGGCCCACCCGGAGCGGGCGCGGCCGGGCTTTGCCGGGCTGAAGATCCTCACCCTGGATGAAATCATCGACATCGCCCAGGGCAATGCGCAGCACAAGCCCGGGCTGTATATCGAGACCAAGGAACCCCAGCTGTTCCCCGGTATCGAGCACGACCTCAAGGAAAAACTCCAGGACCGTGGCTGGCTGAGCCCGGCCGGTTCCAAGCTGGCGAAAAGCGAACTGGCGGTGGGCCAGGGCAAGGGCAAGGTGGTGCTGCAGACCTTCGACAAGCACAGCCTGGAACTGCTGCACCAGGCAATGCCCAACGTGCCGAAAGTACTGTTGCTGTGGGTCGCGCCCGGCAGTATCGAACCCGCGTCCGGCCAGAGCTTCGCCAGCAGCGGCGAAACCGACAAGGCCGCGTTCTATGCCCGGCAGCAGCCCAAGGACCAGGCCGAGTTCAAACGCTGGGTGGATTTCGCCAAGGCCCAGGGTGCCATCGGCACCGGCCCTTCCGCGGCCCTGACCGGCGGTGGCGAGCAGAGCTACTCGGACCTGGTGCAACCCTGGATGAACCAGTACACCCACGACCAGGGCCTGCTGGTGCACGTCTACACCATCGACGAGCCGGTGGACTTCAAGAAGGTCATGGATGCCGGGGTCGATGGCATCTTCACCAACCGCAGTGCCGAACTGCTCAAGTACTTCAAGCGGCCGGCCAGTGCCAGCGTGGCGCAATTGCTGGACGCCAGCGGTTACTGAATGGCGGTTTCGCACTGGCACGGCGAGCTCTGGCTGGGCCGGGATTTCGGCCTGATCCACGGGGCGATGGGGCCAACCGAGCCCCATGCCCACTATGCCCATCAGCTGATCATCGCCCCCGGGCAACCGGTCACGGTGGCGCTCGCGGGCGGGCTGCAGAGTGCTCATTACCTGTTGATCCCGGCCTTGCAGCGCCACGCCATCGTTCAGGCTCCCGAGCAGGCCTTCACGGTGTACGCCGAGCCGCTGCTGATCGCCGTCGAAGACCTGCAAGCATGCGTCAGTGGCGCCGAACCCTCACTGCCCGGCCTGGAAGCGGCGCTGCGCCGTTGCCCGCGCCAGCCCGTTGCCGACCCACGTGTAGCGCGGGCACTGCACGCCGTGGATGCCGCCCTGGAGGGCAAGGTGGCCGCCGCGCAACTGGCGGCCCGGGCCCATGTATCCCTGAGCCAGCTGGAGCGTCTGTTCGCCCGTGACGTCGGCCTGCCGGTAAGGCGCCTGGTGCTCTGGCGCCGCCTGCGCCTGGCCATGGCCCTGGTGCTGGAGGGCCAGACCCACACTGGCGCGGCACACGGCGCCGGGTTCGCCGACAGCGCGCACTTCTCCCGCACCCTGAAAAGCCTGTTCGGCGTCACCGCCAGCCAGGCCCTCAAGCACCTCAAGCCTCGCTTGCTGGTCTGACGCGCCGGCGCAACTGCTCGGGCACCACGGGTTCTGCCCCATAGCGCTGTGCCTTGAACGGCTCCAGCAACTGCGGCCAGTAATCCACCGGGTAGTCGGCACGGCTGCCAATCCCCAGGTCGCCCTGGCGCATGCAATAGTCATCGCGATAAAACGCGGTGCCCAGCAGCCAGTCCCAGAGATTGAAGAACAGCCCGAAGTTCACATCCCCGGCGCGTCCGTACTTCATGTGGTGAAAGCGATGCACCGGCGCCCAGGCGAAGATCCAGCGCAAAGGCCCCAGGCGCATGTCGACATTGGAATGCTGCAACAGCAGCTGGACGGCAATGGCCAGGGCCAGCAACTGCGCCACCGTCAGCGGGATGCCCAGCAACACCAGCGGCAGCAGCCCGGCCGAAGCTTCGATCAACTGGTGCAGGGGATGCTTGAGCAAGCCATTGAAACCGTACATGCGCTGCACACTGTGATGCACCGCATGCAAACGCCAGAGCCAGGCCAGGCGGTGGCTGGCGTAGTGGGCCAGGGTAATGCCGCAATCAGCGATCACGATGGCCAGCAGCAACTGCCCCCAGAGCGGCCAGCCCCGGGGCCAGAGCCCATCATGGGCCAGCAGCGCCACCAGCCCGGGCAACGCCAGCAGCCCCAGCGCATTGAGGCTTTCATTGACCAGGGCATGCAGGCTGTCGCGCAGCCGGTCGCCTTGGGAACGGTTCCAGCCAGGCTCATAGGGCAAGCACCATTCCGCCAGGAACGACACCCCCAGCGCAGCCCCGAACACCCCCAACAACCCGCTGGCAGACGCCGGCCCAGCACTCATCCACCACACCCCGGCGCCGATGAACCCGGCAAACACCAAGGGTGCGTACAACCATGCAAGCATTCGTTTCATTTGCTGCAGCTCCTGTAGGGAAAACCGCAGCTTGCGACCCGATGCCGGGGCGCGGCTTGAACAAACGACGCAAAGAGTGACCTGAATTAAGGGTGAATTAAGTTGCGTTGGCTAACCTGTGCCCATCGAAACCCATCACCCCAAGGAATCAACCCATGACCAAGTTCTCCGCCCTGTTCGCAGCCGCCGCCCTGACCCTGACCGCTGGCCTGGCCCAGGCCGATGTGCGCCCGGACCTGATCCCCGGTCTGCTCAAGTCCGGCGCCATCATGGACCTGGAAAAACTCAACCAGGCCGCCCTCGCCCAGCACCCGGGCACCACCGCCGCCAGCATCACCGACACCGAGCTCGAGCAGACCGCCACTGGCGCCTACGTCTACCAGGTGGAACTGCGCGACAGCAAAGGCATCGAGTGGGACGTGGACCTGGATGCCAAGACCGGCAAGGTCCTGAGCAACAAGCAAGACAAGTAACCCCCCCGCCCCTACAAGGCCGCGCCCCGCTTCGGGAGCGCGGCCTTGTGCGTTGGGGCGTGCGGATCAGTCAGGCACTGGTGCTGACCAGGGAGCCTGAAGTACTGCTCTGGGATTGCTGCAGGGCCTGGAACAAGGCCGCGGTGGCGGTCTGCAACGAAGCGCTGGTGCTGGCCACCTGAGCCTGGGCTGCCGCTACTTGCGCGGCCTTGGCATCGGCACTTTCCTGCTGGCTCTGCGCGGCCTGCAACTGCTGCTGTTGCTCCTGCAATTGCTTTTGCAGTTCAGCGATCTGCTTGCGCAACTGCTTGACCGAATCGCTGCTGGAATCATCGCTGCTGGAACTGCCGCCGGCCACGCCAGCACCCGTGGCCGGCGCCTTGGTCGCGTCGCTGGCAGCAGTGGTACTGGCGGTGGAGGTCGCTGAAGTGTCGCTGTCCGAACTGCCGGCGATGCGGGTCTTGCTCGGGCTGACCTGGGTCTGGTTGATCGCGATGGAAGTGATGCTGACCATGGTGTGAGTCCTGTCGGGTGTGAAGATACCCGGTCATCGACACCCGCCCCGGCCACTTGAGAGTGATCGTGTATCGGCCTGGTAAGCAGGCCGATACACCCCGGCCGGCCTCAGGCGCTCAAGCGCGCCGTGACCTCGCTCAACTGCCCCGACAGGCCGTGCAGATTGCGGCTCGCCGCCTCGGTGCGCTGCACGTTGTCCAGATTGGTACTGGCGATGGACGTGATCTCGGTGAGGTTGCGGGAAATGTCCTCGGCCACCGACGTCTGCTCCTCGGCGGCGGTCGCGATCTGCCGGTTCATGTCGCGAATCGCTTCCACCGCTTCGGTGATGCGCTCGAGCATGGCCCCGGCTTCGGTCACCTGCTGCACGCTCTGCTCGCTGCGGGACTGGCCACTCTCGATGGCCTGGGCCGCATCCACGGCCCCGGTCTGCACGCTCTGGATGATCTGGTTGATCTCGGTGATCGAGGCCGCGGTGCGCTGCGCCAGGCTGCGCACTTCATCGGCGACCACGGCAAAACCGCGCCCGGCCTCACCGGCCCGGGCCGCTTCGATGGCCGCGTTGAGAGCCAGCAGGTTGGTCTGTTCGGCAATGCCCTGGATCACTTCCAGGACCTTGCCGATGCGCCCGCTGTCGGCCTCCAGCCGGCGGATCACGGTGGCGGTGTTGGCAATCTCGCCACGCATCTGGGTGATGCTGTGGATGGTCTGCTGCATCACCTGTTCGCCCTGCTGCGCCGACTGGTCGGCATCGTCTGCGGCACGGGCCGCGTCGGCGGCGTGGCGCGCCACTTCCTGGGCGGTGGCGGACATCTCGTTCATCGCCGTGGCCACCTGGTCCGTGCGGTTGAACTGCTCGTTGGTGCCCTGGGACATCAGGGTGGCGATGGAGTTGAGCTCGCCGCTGGAACTGTCCAGGTCCGAGGCACTGCGCTGCAAGCTGGCGAAGGTCTGGGCCAGGAAATCCCGCAGGGTGTTGGCGGCCATCGCCAGCTTGCCCAGTTCATCCTGACGCTCGCTGGCCACCCGCTGGGCCAGTTGGCCGCGGCTGAGCTGGGCGACATAGTCGATCAACTGACGGATCGGCTGCACCAGGCTGCGATTGACCAGCCACAGGCTGAGCAGGCCGATCAGCAAACCGGACGCCAGCATCACCAGAATACCCAGCCACACCGTGCGGTCGGCCGCCGCACTGATCTCGGCGGACTGCCGGTCGCCGTGCTGGCGCAGCTCGGTCACCAGCTCGCTCATCTGCTCGCTGGTGGCCCGGTCCACGCCCTTGACCGCGGCATCGCCGGCACTCGGATCGGCACCGCCGGCCACATAGGCATCGCGGCCCTTCTGGTAGGCCGAACCCAACTGCCGGTGCTCATCCGCCAGGCGCTGCACCCGGCTCTTGAGGGAGGCGTCCAGCCCGGGGGTCTGCACCAGCTGGCCGAGGATGCTCTGCACATCGCGCTGGCGGTCTTCGAACTGCTGCCAGTACTTGTTCAACTCCTGGGGCTGCTTGCCCCGCAACAATACGTTCTTCCACTCCTGTACCTGGCTCTTGAACTGCAGGTTGGCCTCGTCGATCAACTGCGAACTGCGCAGCGGACCTTCAATCAGCTCGCGGTAGCTCTGCACGCCACCGGACAGCAAATGAAAACTCGCCAGGGCGATCAACAACATCGCCAGCAGGCTACCGCTCAGCAGGGCAAGGATTTGCGCTCTCAGGGATTTTTGCAAAAACATCGAGGAGATCTCATGGCAGGGATAGAGCAGGCCCGATGAAGGCATGCGTAGTGCCGAACATCCCTGTAAGGCGCATTCGAGAGGGGTCGAATGAGTGCAGCGTAGGAGTGTGATCGGCCTGCGCAAGACAATCTTGAGTGCCGCCGACCATCGGTATGACGGGCTCCATCATGCACTTCAAAACGTCACAAAAATGTCAAAAAGCCTTGCCATGATGGGGCTCAAGTGAACCTGAGAAACCCGCGCCAGGCACTGTCCCTCCTGCGAGACTCCATGAACCACAGCATCGACCAGAGTCACCGTGATTCCGATCTGTTCGGCCTGCTCTACGGTTTCAGCTTCCGCCCCGGCGAACGGGGCCGCGAACTGGACTCGGCCAAAGCCCTGCAAGCCCTGCAACACCCCGAGGACAGCGAGGAGTTCCTCTGGCTGCACCTGAACCTGGCTCACGCCGCGTGCGAGCGCTGGATGAAGTCCCACCTGCAATTGCCCGACGAATTCTTCGAGGCCCTGCACGAAGGCTCGCGCTCGACCCGCATCGAACAGGTGGATTCGGCCCTGCTGGCGGTGGTCAACGACGTGGTGTTCAACTTCGGCAGCATGGTTTCCTCGGACATCTCCACCCTCTGGGTCTGCGCCCGCAGCCGCCTGATCGTCAGCGCCCGCCTGCAGCCGCTGCACTCGGTGGACAAGCTGCGCTCCTCGGTCAAGGCCGGAGAACGCTTTCGCTCGCCCCTGGAACTGCTGGTGCACCTGCTAAGGGACCAGGGCGAAGTGCTGACCCAGATCGTGCGCCGGACCAGCCTCAGCGTGGATCAGATCGAGGACCAGTTGCTGGCAGCCCGGGTCTCCACCAACCGTGCCGAACTGGGGGCCATGCGCCGGGTGCTGGTGCGCCTGCAACGGCTGCTGGCCCTGGAGCCGGGCTCGCTGCTGCGCCTGCTCAACCGCCCGCCGCAATGGTTGCAAAAGGAAGACGTCAAGGAGCTGCGCAAGTCCACCGAAGAGTTCGCCCTGATCATCAACGACCTCACCGCCCTGGGGGAGCGGATCAAGCTGCTGCAGGAAGAGATCGCCGCCAACCTCAACGAACAGACCAACCGCACCCTGTTCACCCTGACGGTGGTCACGGTGCTGGCGTTGCCGATCAACATCATCGCCGGTTTCTTTGGCATGAACGTCGGTGGCATTCCGTTCTCCGGCGACCCGGAGGGCTTCTGGATCCTGGTAGCGCTGGTGGCCACCTTCACCGTGATCGCCGGGCGCTGGGCATTCCGCAAGCGCCAGGACTACTGACCCCACCTTGTAGGAGCCGGCTTGCCGGCGAAG